>CAJVXG010000058.1 GCA_913009215.1 uncultured Gammaproteobacteria bacterium
CTGGGTGATGAGCTGCTCCTGGGTAATCAGGCCCCGGTGCGAGAAAACCTGAGTTTTGAAAAAATCGACGCGGTTTTCTCCTACGAATGGAAACAGTGGCGCCTCTATGCCGGGGCAGGCTACCTGATCAATCGCGATCCCGACACCCTGAAAAGGAAAACCGTGCAGACGGGGGTAGAGTATTACGCGGCCAGAAGAGTCACAAGAAATGGCCGCCTGCTTGGTGGCATAGACATACAGTGGACCGAACAACGGGATTGGGCCCCCGGGGTCAGTTTCAAGTTTGGCATTCAGCTTGGCGGCAACAACACCAATGACCGTAATTTTCAGTTCTTTCTCGAGGCCTATGACGGCTTTAATCCCTATGGACAATTCTACCGCGACGATATTCAGTCCTATGGCCTTGGCATGGCCTTTAACTTTTAGTCCTGTAGTTACACCATGCCGGCTTTTACTGTAAGTTTGCTTTACAATTACTGTTCCAGTATCTTTACATGATAAAATTATATTGAATAATGCCTTACAGGGAGATCTCGCCAATGTCATCACATAAGTTAATTCGCCGTACATTACCCGTCGCGCTATTGTTTCTATCGGGCTTGCCGACAATAACATGGTCCGCAGATGGCATTAGCCGCAGCATCATCGGTACCTGGAAAGGCCCATGCTTTGATATGAGAAAAACAACCCCGGCTGGTCGCTATATAAGATCAACGGCGATATACGGGTCCGGCGGCAACTACGAGGACAAAACTATTTTTTACAAGGATTCAGCCTGTACAATTCCCGGGGGCGGCGTTAAAAAAAGCAAAGGCACATACCGGCTTGGCAGAAGAATAACCACGCCGGGAGGAAAAACTGCGTATTACATTGACCTTCATTATATCTCGAATTTTTATAACGACATGCGAATGCCCTCGGTCCGCATCAAAAACATTATTCGCGTTAATGGAAACACCATGACCACGGGACAACTAACGCCACGGACGTTAAGAACACGACCAAGCAGACTGGATCCGAGTATTCCGATGACACGACAGTAATATCAATGAATCAAGGGGCCCGGCCCCTTGATTCAATCGCTTGTTAGATATTACTTTTTTATAAGAAACTTTTAGTGGGTATGGCCATGTTTATGTTTATTCTTTTTGCCGTGCCCTTTGTGCCCTTTGGTCATGCCGTGCCCTTTGGTCGCGGAAAGTGATTGAATATAATTGACCAAATCCCATATTTGATTTTCGGATAAAGTACTTTTCCAGCCAGGCATAGCCCCTCTACCGATCGAAATTTTCCATGCAAAATCACCATCCGGGTGACCGCCAGACATTTTTTTAAGATCCGCAGGCTTGGGATTTAGTGCTTTTCCTGCAGGGCCATCACCCTTCGCTTTTACTCCATGACAAGCAGCACAGTTCTTTTCGTAAAGTGCGGCTCCGCGTGCTATCGAATCGTTATCTCGTTTAATCGGATTTACACGTGCGGACTCCTTTTCAGGGGACATCCAGTGCGCATTTTGGCCATGGCCGCCCTGCTTGTGCCCATGGCCCCCTCCATGCTTACCGCCCGCATAAACAAAACTCATCAACCCTATGGTCAATACAGTAAAAATGATATATCTCATTTATGTTTTCTCCTTTGGAATAGAATGTAATTTTAAAGATATCTATTTGGAATGGGGGAAGTCCATTATTTCTTGCCAAGCAGTACAGCAACAAGAACAAGGCCCACATTTAATGCATTTATTGGTTTCTCTGGCTCAACGCGAACACCTTGTGCCTCAAAGTCCAGGATATGTCCAGCTTCCTAAAGAATATTTTTGATTTGACCATTTTATCAGTCCACAATCTTTTTACAACTGGCCTGTTTAGTGATGTTTATATACGGCCAGAACAAACAACGTGCGTTCCGGCGACCTGAGCGCAGCGAGGAAGTGCCCAATGAAGCTCGCAGAGATTCTAGGGTGAAATACTTAATGGAACTCGAAGAGATCCCGGGATGAAGCTCGTTAGAGATTTTATGCGAATCTGTCCCGGTTTTTTATAATCAAATAAGACCAGTGTATCCGGCGACGATAAACAGCCCCGCAGCAACAACAAAAAATAACAGGGCAATGAAGCTGCCTAGCACCCCCCTTTGCCAACCCTGGAGCGCATCCCATTTATCGGATGTCTGTCGGATCGGCACACCAAAAAGAAATTCGACAACACCAATCAGGAAAGGGACGCAGGGAATAGCGGTGGCTATTAATGCAACACCGCCACCGGTAGTATCGCCCAGTCCGTAAACCATAACACTGTACAAGACTATGGCAAATATAAATCCGCCGGTCAGTATTTTTACAATGGCTCTTTATCTTACTGTCATTGTTTTCCACCTTGGGGCATTGCCTGTCCCGTTATTGTTGGCGGCGCTGATTATTGCTTGCAGGCATACCGGGCGCTTACTTTATCAAGAATAGTAAGGTGTTTTTGCTCTTTTTTGTTTAAAGCCAGCAAATTCAGGCTTATTCTAGCGACACCCTCTTTGCCAAAAACCATGGCCTGCTCCCCTATTATGCGAGAGTCTTGTATAGACATGGCGATCTAATTAATACAAACTTTTACCATGAAAACCATTACCAACAGCAAGAAAGATCTTTTCACGCCAATCAAGATTGGTGACATGGAATTAAAAAACCGCATGATTATGGCGCCGTTAACACGCAACCGGGCGGGGCCGGGTAATGTGCCGCAAGATATGAACGTTATCTATTACGAACAAAGGGCCGGCGCCGGGTTAATCATTACCGAAGGCAGTCAGATTTCTGTTCAGGGTTCGGGCTATCCATCTACGCCTGGTATTTATTCAAAAGAGCAAATTGCCGGTTGGAAACGCGTTACCGATGCCGTTCATGCCAGGGGTGGACGAATTTTTATTCAACTGTGGCATACCGGAAGAATATCGCATTCGTCGTTTCAAAAAGATGGGGCATTGCCGGTAGCGCCATCCGCAATAAAGGCCAATGGCGAAGCCGTCACTTACGAAGGAATGCAACCATTTGAAACCCCGCGGGCATTAGAGACATCGGAAATACCGGGCATTGTGGCTGACTATGTCACGGCGGCAAAAAATGCCAAAGAAGCCGGCTTCGATGGCGTCGAAATCCACGCCGCCAATGGCTATCTCATCGATCAATTCCTGCGAGACGGCAGCAATCATCGCAAGGATGAATACGGTGGTGATATTGCCAACCGTATGCGTTTCCTGAAAGAAGTAGTAGAAAAGGTGATCGAGGTCTGGGGGCCCAACCATGTCGGTGTACGCCTGTCGCCGGAAAACACCTTTAACGACATTCAGGATAGCCAACCACAAAAAACCTTCGATGCCGTCGCCAGGATGCTGTCGGACTATCCATTGGCCTACCTCCACGTACTCGAAGGCAACATGATTACGGGTGACAGGGTTGTCGACTATAAGCAACTGCGGGAAAATTTCTCCGGCCTTTATATGTCGAACCACGGATACGATCAGGCAAGTGGCAATAAGGCTATTGGAGAAGGCACTGCCGACATGGTCGCCTTTGGTAAGCTCTTCCTGGCCAATCCGGACCTGCCGGAACGTTTTGCCCAGGAGGCGGCATTAAATGTGCCTGACGTCGACACCTTTTATGGCGGTAACGAGAAGGGGTATACCGATTATCCTGCGTTATAGTGGGTCGAACTCATTATTCCTCGCAGGAGTAACCCATCAGGTCCAGACCCTCCATCAGGTAATCGGCGAGCAAGGGGGTTGCGATCAGGTAGGCTGCCGTTCGGGGGTTCCAGGCGTCACCGGCTTCCCTAAAAGCGGCATCCCATTCCGTCACATCGAAATCGCCGCGTCCGGTCCACATCAGGGCGACCAGCTCCACCTGCTGGTCCGGCTCGAGATCGTTGATCGTGTTCTCAAGTTCCTGAAAGGTCGCATCATCAAGGTGATCGGCCAGCACCTGCATGGCCCAGTCCTCCGTCGGGCTGGTCGGGGTTTCCGGAATCGAGACCTGCTCCTTGGCGTGAAACTCACGCGCCTTGCTGATCAGGAAGCAGATTATTTGTGGGTTAACGTTGAGCATTGGCTGCACCTGTCAAATTAAGCGATTAGTACAATACTAAGATTACGGCCTTTGAAGCGAAAAATAAATCTGTCCCTGTTCTTCTTCATATATTGAGTAATTGGGGCTGATAGCTGTAATATCAAGATGATTATTACCAATCCTGTATAACGGAAGCAACAAATATGAAAGTCGCTTTTTATAGCATCAGGGATTATGACCGCGCCTTCTTTGACGAAGCCAATAAATCCGCTGGCCACGATCTGCGTTATTTACACTATCAATTAAATAACGAAACGGTAGGGTTGATCGAGGACGAGGCGGCTGTCTGTGTATTCGTGAATGACGAGCTTGATGCGGAAGTACTGCGGACCCTGCAACAACGTGGTGTCCGGCTGGTGGCGTTACGTTGTGCCGGATTCAATAATGTCGATTTGGTCGCGACAGAAAAATTGGGTATATCGGTTGTGCGGGTGCCAGCCTATTCACCCAATGCCGTCGCCGAACACACCCTGGCCCTGGTGCTGGCACTTAATCGCAAGATTTATCGTGCCTATAATCGTGTACGCGAGGGCAACTTTTCACTGGATGGTTTGTTGGGTTTTGATCTCAATGGACGTACAGTAGGTATTATCGGAACCGGGCGAATCGGCCGCATTGTAGCCCGCATATTACTTGCGATTGGTTGTAAAGTTATCGCAAGCGATCCTTTACCCTGTCCGGAATGCGAGGAAATGGGGGTTCGTTATGTCGGGCTTACTGAATTGTTTCAGCAGTCCGATATCATCAGCCTGCATTGTCCACTAAATTGTGACACCCATCACCTGATTAATGAGTCAAACATTGCGCAGATGAAACAAGGCGTCATGATCATCAATACCAGCCGCGGGACAACGCTTGATGCACGTGCTGTCATCGTTGGTCTCAAATCCGGCAAGATTGGTTATCTGGGCCTGGATGTGTACGAGCAGGAAGGTGATCTGTTTTTTCAGGATCTCTCCAATCAGGTTATTCAAGACGATGTTTTTGAGAGATTGGTATCTTTTCCCAATGTCCTCATAACCGGTCATCAGGGGTTTTTCACCAAAGATGCGTTACAGAATATTGCGCAAACTACACTTAACAACATTAATGATATTGAAAGAAATGGAAAATGTATAAACGAAATCTCCAGCTCATTACTAAGAGAGCCCTGTAAATAAATATAATGTTTTAAATGTATTGCTGGAGAAAAGGAGACAGAGGGATTAAAATTTAATCCCTCTGTCTCCTTTTATTTCTCAGGATTATTATTCCACCGACACGCTCTTTGCCAAAAACCGGGGTCTGCCCCCCCTATCGTGTCAGTACAAAATACTGTATAGAAAAAATGGTGCAAAAATGCCCGCCACTACAAGCATGATTATTAATGCATACCAGAGGATCTTCCGGAATGGTTGATCGGATGCGGTCTGCAACCAGTCAGAATCCATAAAGGCAAAGATCACGCCCCGGCCTTTTACCCAGCCGAGGCTCCAGAGCATCCCGGCCAGGAGATAGAGACCGGAAGAAAGCACCAGATTCGCCGCCCATGTCAGCGGATAGGTACCGTCTCTGAAGGTGATATAAATATCATAGGACCAGCTTGCCGAGAACAACCACAGGCAAATAGCAACAAATGCCTGTTTCCAGGAACTCCACTTCTTGTAAAGCCGGTAGAGGGTGCCAACTGCCCATGGTGCCGTAACATAGGTCAGTGTTGACATAAATAGTGCATCGACATAATCCCAGGTGGGATCACCCGAATAGGGCGCGATCAAGGTCACAGCGGTGATTGCAAGCAGAAAACTAATAAGCTTCCAGGGATAGAACAGGAAGCGCCAGTAAGGCCGGGATAAAAAGCTATACGCCTTTGGCTCAACCAGCACCAGTATCAACGCCGCCAGCAAGGCGGCCGACCAGAAAGAAATATAAGTTATATGAAAGGATCCCATATATGTACCCCGCTGATCACAGGCAACACGTTAAGCAATAGCCTGCATTGATTCTTAATTTAATCCGTCACGTACTCAGAGTATACGTAGGGCGGATTAGCACCCCAAGGGTATGATGTACAGGAAGTACAAATGTCGCGGGCGCAAGGACGCGCAGGAGCGACCTTCCATTGTACTATGATCGAGTATGTGGGGCGCGTAGTGTAATCCGCCGTATGTCTATACCCAAGCCTCGTATGCCTCACGGCACATCCGGTGGGTTACGACACACACCATGTGTCTAACCCACCCTACATTGACTATGATACCGCTTAAGTAATATCACTCGGGTCTGTTCCCTATTGTGCGTTTTTTTAATCCGTCACGTATTCCGGGTACGTCGGCAGGTCATCACTACAGGACCACTCGGCGCGGGAGTCCCAGAAGATACGGGTCCGGTTTCAGCGGTATGTCACTGTCCAGCGAACCTGCGGGAATAATAAAAAAATTGATTTGTTCGACAAGGCGCGGCACTGTTTACAAAAGCGAGGGACGCGTGCCTATTCCAGATTCAAGCAACCTTACTGAAGAGGCTTTCGAGAGGAATCTTTAATTCCTTATGTAACCTGCGAATCATTTCCAATGACAGACCACGCTTACGGTTAAGAATCTCGGATACACGCCCGCGACCACCGAGACAGGCTTCCAGGTCTTTGCGACCCAGGCCCATTTGCTCTATACGAAACAGAATGGCGTCGACAGGATCTGGTGGATAAACAGGGTGATGCCTGGCTTCAAAAGCTTCCACCAGGGTAGTTAATACGTCCAGCTCATCACCCTCAGGCGTGTCCGCTTTGGCATCCATCAACACCGCGATACGTTCGAGTGCGTTTTCATAATCCTGTTCGGTTTTGATCGGTTGAATATCCATCACACTGTTTCCACATTAATCTGGTCGTACTCTTTATGGGTACCAATAAATCGGATGTAGATAATGCGGTAAGGGTAGTTAATCTTCACCACAAGTCGATACTTGTTACCGGCAATATTGAATACCGCCCGATTGTCCTTGAGGATGCTCGCATTGCCGTAATCGGCTTTAAGTTCATGCGGGCTTTGCCAATCTGCCAACTCTACCTCTTGATGCCAGGCCTTTAATGGCCCTTCGGCGTCCTTGTAAAGTTCCCAAAACTGCCGCAAGGTCCTTTTTGCGATCACCCTCATTGAAGTAGTATAGTATGTTCCCAATATGGGAGCAAGAGGTTTCTTGCTCTTCTGGCCGGTTTTACCTAATCCGTAACGTATTCAGAGTACGTCGGCAGATCATCACTACAGGACCACTCGGCGCGGGAGTCCCAGAAAATACGGGCCTGCGGTTTCAGCGGTATGTCGCTGTCGAGCGAACCCGCGGGGATGATAAAGAAATTGATTTGCTCGACAAAGCGCGGCAGGTTGCTGCCGCAGTGTTTACAAAAGCGGGTGGTGAAACGTATCGCCTCCGACACTTTAAACGTAGTGATCAACTCCTCACCCTGGATCCAGCGTATCGACCCCGGACGAATCATGAGATTGGTCGCATGGCCGGTACCGCTGGCCTTGCGACAACGACCGCAATGGCAATGATACATCCGTTCCGGTTCACCAGTGACTTCGTATTGCACGGCACCGCAGAGGCAACTGCCTTGTAATGTAGTTACAGTCATAACGGAAATCTCTCTTGAAAATGAAATGGGAATTATATCTCAGAGGGGAGTGATTAATATTTAATCACTCCGACCCCTTTGGCCAGGGCGCCGAACCCGGAGGTCTGGGATACAGCTACATAAGGGTTTTACTCTAACCTGGCTTTTCCTCTGTAGAAAAATAAATCTGTCCCCATTTATTTCATCCCATCAAGAATCGACAAAAATTGCTCAGTTTTAACGTAAGTCCATGTGGAGGTTGTGCCGTCCGGAAATACAAAAACCGTGGTCGGGGGTCCCAAAACACTCAGCTTACTTTTTATGGCACCAGCGGCTGAGTAGGTTTTGCTGATGTTGACCTTTACCCGAGTAAAGCCTTTGAGTTTCACTTGTACCTCAGGATTTGACAAGGTATCGCGCACAAAGGCTTTACTGTATCGTTCGTCGGCATAAAAAACCACCATCACGATTTTTTTATTTTTGCTGGCGGCCTTGATAATTTGTTCAAATTCATCAAGCGAGGCCGGTGTAGCATACGTCATCCCGGCGAAGGTAGTGCGTTTCATTGCTGATTCATTGCTGCATGCGGCGAGCGACAAAACGGTAACGGTGAGGATGATCAGAAAGTTAAAAGATCGGTACATTTTTTCTCCAGGGGCTGCGGCTCAGTTGGCAATATATAGAGTATAGCGGGTATTTAAAGTACAAATCGTATTAGACGGAATTCTGTATTTTCCTGATATATAGATGTCCGTCTACTTCTAATATTGTTAATTTTACTCTGACCCCATTTATT
>CAJVXG010000059.1 GCA_913009215.1 uncultured Gammaproteobacteria bacterium
CCGACTCCATCCGAATGATGGCCACCGACAGGTGTGAGTAGTAATGGATCACGACACCAATCCGTTCTCCGCCGGTGACAGCTGGTGGGGTGGCCGCCGCTACCGGCTTGCTGACTGCCTTTTTCTTTGGTGTTTTGGTCTTGCGCGCCACCTTCTTCTTTGCTTTTTTCTTAGCCGCCTTTTTTTTGGCCGTTTTCTTTACGGCCTTCTTTTTCTTCGCCTTGGTCTTGCGCTTTACCTTCTTTTTCACTTTTTTCTTCTTCGCAACCTTCTTTTTGGCGGTTTTCTTTTTAGTCGCCTTCTTTTTCTTAACCGCTTTTTTCTTCTTTGTCTTGGCCTTGCGCTTTACTTTCTTTTTCTCGGTTTTCTTCCTGGCCGACCGTTTCTTTGCCTTGGTTTTTTTTGCTTTCTTTTTGACTGCCATTCTGGAATCCTCCTTTTCAGGGATATTCAGATTTATGGGGAGGGAATATGCTATATGGTCTTAATCTAGCCCTCCCGGCCTGACAAATCAATTGAAAAATAGGACAAAAAAAGCCGCATTAGCGGGGTTTCAGATTATGATGGATTTTGACGTCATTATTAATTGATAATGATCAGGTAAATAAGGCAGATTTAACTGCTCGGTGTCAGAGTGGCATTGCTAACTACTGGACCAAGCCCAATTGACATAAATTAAATAGATATTCAGCGACTTATATAGATTTCTTTATTACAATAATTGATACAGATAATTGCGCTAAATCAAATTATTCATTCCTCTTTCACTTCAAAATAACCTCGTGTGAATGCAATTAAATGTTACCAGCGACCCACTTGGGCAGCGACATGTTTTTTATTGACTCCTGACCATTAAAGGATGAAGGGTAGCAATAATCTGAGGTAGTAATCGATGTTGACTAATTATCCACTGGTTTTTGTGAAATTCTCAGTGCTCCTTATAGTACTGTTCACGATAGAAGTAGCATTCTCTGGGAATAAAGGAGAATTGACACTAAGGCAGCAGATCAGGGCGAGTATTGAAAAAGTAAAAATCAACAAGGCAACCAGGGAGGCCGCAATCAAAAAAGGCAGGGACGTTGCATCCTTCTGTGCCTATTGCCACGGATTTGACGGCAACAGTATTAAACCGAAGATCCCCAATCTTGCCGATCAGGACCCGACTTATCTTATGGACCAGATCGAAAAATTTGCCGATGGACGGCGCAAGGATTTCACGACAGTGATGCAGCAATTAGCAAAACGGTTTACCCGGGAAGAGAAGATTGCCCTGGTTGTCTATTATGCCAGTGTCCGCCTTAAACCCCTGAGCCAAGATCCCATCTTGGCGGCTAAAGGTAGGCCAATATACCAGAAGCGATGCCAGCTATGCCATGGCGTGAGAGGCCGCGCCAAAGATGGTTATGCTCGTATAGCCGGGCAACAACCCACTTATGTAATAACCACGCTGAAGAATTTCAGGGATAAAGCAGGTGACCGGAGCAGCAGGGTTATGTCTACAGTAACTCGCGGTTTGAGCGATAGTGATATACGAGCTTTAGCAGCATATATCATAGGTCTGTAGCAACCGTAGTTGTTTAGTTGGTAAGTTTATAAACGGTGCGTTCATAGCACCGAGATACCGCGATAAAGTAGGAATTTCCGTTATGCTGGGCCCGGACAAACAAGCTATAGTATCTTTTGGATATCGATGGTAAATGGCAATATAGCAGTAAAGCATGGTCAATCGCTGTTATTTCCTGTATTTATGGGATTGAATCCATTGCGACCCAATTACGACACAGTTATAGCAATACACTAAATCAAAGAGGATTACAGATGAAAATCATTTCTAGATCAATAGTTTTTGTTATGTTGTCAAGTTTGGCGATCACCATATCCGCGGCGGGCCCTGCTCCCATAGCGCCGCTGAAGATGAAAATGGCGTCAATTAAGGCCAAGGCTAATCTTGTGGTTTCTACTGCCGGATGGAGTGGAGAGTTCTGCACCAGTATTTGTCCACAGATTAAACAGGACTTAAAGATCAACAAATCCAAATGCAAGCTGTTTGTTCAGGTCGCTAACATGGGTAATAAATCGACCGGCGCATTTGCTGTCCAGGTAAAATACACGCATTGGAAGGGCAGCGCGACCTTACAGAAGGTCAAGTGGATCGGCTCAGGCCTGGCAGCCAAGAATAAGGGTAGTTGGCATAAAAATTTGTATTTTGATCTAGGTTATTATCGTAGTGACAAGCCCGTTACCGTTATTGTCGATTATTCAAGCAAGGTACCCGAGTCCAATGAAAGCGACAATAGTAAGTCAATATTATTACCCTGAAATAACCTAGCATCCACAAAGCCAGCAAGCATGGGCGGTATTTTCTGACCTATGGCCGACACCGCTATAATTTATAATCCCCCCGTGAACCGGGGGCTCGATATTCTGTTCCAGGACGACACGCTATTGGTGTTGAACAAGCCTTGCGGTTTATTGTCGGTACCGGGCAAGGGTGTTGATCGCCAGGACAGCCTGGCGACGCGGGTGCAGGCGGAATATCCGGAGGCCAAGGTGGTCCACCGGCTGGACATGTCCACCTCCGGTATTATGCTGATGGCCTGTGGTAAATTGTCGCAAAGCCAGTTAAGTAAACAATTCCAGCAGCGACAGGTACAAAAAATCTATATCGTTGTGGTGGATGGCAAGCTGGAACTGGACAATGGAGAAATTGATTTGCCGTTGATTACCGACTGGCCTAATCGGCCAAAACAAAAAGTGGATTTGATGCATGGTAAGTCATCACAGACACGTTATCAGGTTCTGCAATACAATGGCGCCGATAACACCACGCGTGTCCGGCTGGAACCTGTTACCGGGCGTTCGCATCAACTGCGGGTGCATATGCAGCAGCTGGGGCATGCCATTGTCGGTGACCGACTCTATGCCAGTAAAGAGATACAGAACAAAGCCGATCGGTTGTTGTTACATGCTCAGTCCATCAGTTTTACACATCCGGTAACCATGCAAGCCGTGTCGTTTGATAGTCCGGCACCGTTCTGAGATCAGCATTCAAGAGAACAGACTTTTCAGACTGACCCAGAAGGATTTACGCAGATCCCGGGCATCCAGGCGCGATTTCTCGAAAAAGATTTCCAGTGCCTGCAGTTCACCTTTATCCAGCCAGATGCCATGACATTTTGGGCATTTGTCGATCATGATTTGTGAGGTGTAGGCGTATTCCTTGCGTTCCATCGTGGTGTTGCAATCCGGACAGGTAATCTCAGCGGCCTTTTTCTGTAGGGCCATGGTGTAGGCACTGCCGACGTAATCGGGGAATTTTTCCAGTTCCTCGATGTAGTCGTTCTCGATGGTTTCCTCGATCGCCTCGAGCTCACCCTTATCGAGCCAGACACCGGCACAACGGGGGCAGACGTCGATTTCGATATCGGCCTCATAGGTTTGTTTTTCCAGTTCATTATTATCTATTGGGCAATGCATGACGATTTAATCCTTGAGGAAATTCCCGTTATTAAACCATATTATGCGTGATTTTTTAATTTAATGTTTAGTGCCGTTGGATTCTGTCGGATCATCGTCCATTGGGAGGATCTCAAAGGTCATCAAACTGGTGACTGCGCACGGCCCGGATACCCCTGGATTATGACGGAGCCACTATTGATGTAGGATAATTCTGCATATTTTTAGATATTAGGCAATCGAGTCGATCCTTACTATACTTTTTTTACTGGCCATAATTCTGGTCCGGGAGGTGTGTACATGCCGCTTATCTGCAGTATATGAGTTGTTTTGAATTGACTGGATGAGGTAGATGATAAAAATACCCAAGAAGATCGATGGCGCCCGGGTCCTGTTTCATACCTGTGTAAGTGACGATATTGATGGTTTCGGTACTGTTAATTACATGGACGGCAGCCATGAAAAAATTACAGGCTTGGCTATTTGCCGTTACAGCAATAATAAGAAGGCAATATTTCTTTTTGTCTGTAATGACAATTGGGAGGTGGTTGGGGATATACAATACCAGGAAGTGAATGACGCCATTGAAGATGCATTAAGATTTTACGGTGGTAGTCCATCGGGTTGGGTTAAGGCCAAAAAAAAGAAATGAATAATATTTCTATATATTTTTGTCTGATTCAATATCGGTCTAATTAACAGAACATAAAAAAAAGCCCCGACCCCGGGGCTTTTCAAGTCCTCTAACCACTTCAATTTTTATTATGTAATGATTTTATCTCCGACAACAGCGGTGACAACGCCCTTTCCAATACTTTTTGCCTGGAAACTGGTGTCAGTAAACGAAATTTGTATTACTACCGGTAATACCGGTGAGGCCACTATCGAGTACAGCAGGGAAATGCCGCCGCCTCAGCGACATGATCCTGAGACCATTCTCATCCGAGCCAGAGCCGGCGTCAACCTCGTTTGTTATCAGCATGAAAACATGAGAAAAAACACGAGAAAATCCTATACACGTACTAATAATATGGTAATTATGTCGTCAGTCGGCGATAGATATCGGAGACCTTGAGCGGTAATTTGCGAACCTCGTCCACGACCGTGTAACCGGCGTCACCATACATATAGGTCAGATAATCCTTCGCCTCGGTATCAATGGTAATGCAATAGGGATGTATGCTATCGCGTCGCGCCTCCATCAGGGCGCGACGCGTGTCTTCAATACCGTATTGGCCACGGTAATTATCATAATCATCCGGTTTGCCATCGGATATAGTGATCAGGATGCGTGTAGTGGCGGCTACTTCGTTTAGTTTGTGACTTAGATGGCGGATTGCGAATCCCATCCTGGTGTAATCCTGGGGCTGGATACCACTGATGCGGGCTTTGACTTCGTTGTCATAGTTCTCATCGAAAGATTTTATTTTGAAAATTTCACAACGCTTCCTGGCCATACCGGAGAATCCATAAATGGCATAGCGGTCACCCAGACTCTCCATAGTTTCTGACAGCAGTATCAACGACTCCCTTTCGGCATCGTTAATCCATCCCTTGGTAGAGCCGCTCATGTCTACCATAAAGATAACGGCAATATTGCGTTCCGCCCGGTGCATATGGGTAAACAAGCGATCGCTCATTTCGCTGCCATCGCGGGCATCCGCCAGGGCCTCGATCAGGGCATCGATATCAATACCATCGCCATTGACCTGACGTTTAAGGAGTTTATCTTCATCTCGCATGGCCTCGAACGTTTTACGTAAATGTTTTATCAAACCGCTGTAGCGGCTGAGCGTCTTGCTGACAAAGTCATCGTATACAGGGCCAACAGTTTTTTCTCTTACAGCACACCAGTTCTTTCGATAATGCTGGCGTTGATAGTCCCATTCCTTGTAAAGGAAGGCGCCGTCTTCATGGTATGTCCCTTGCCATACTTCATCCGGATCGGCTTCCTGTTCCTTGATGTAATCAGGATCATAATCACCCGGCCCGGCAGGCACCAGGTAGTCGTCCGGAATATCGCCAAGATCCTGCTGGATGGATGTCAGCAAGCTTTCTATATCGGGAGGTAAAGGCAAGGGCTGGTCGTCAAGGGTGATAGACATACGATAGCCATCGGGTTCCGCAGGATCTTCAGTACGTTTTGCCTTGAACTTCAGGCTTTGGCGATCAGATTCCGTGACATCACTCTGCATATCATCGGCCATCTGTATAAGGGCTGAGCGTAAAGCCGCCTTCTCTTTTTCCAGTCTGGCTCGCAAACAGATTTCGATGAGTTCAGGACGGAGTATACCGTGATAGACGGCAGGAGATGGAGCAACAAGCTGCATAATATGCTGATGGGTCATCGACAGGGCATCACTGACTGTGGCGCCGGGTGAGCGCAGTGCCCTGGTTAATTCAAGCCAAGAATCATCTTCTGCAATCGCCAATTGTTGTTTGATATGGACCATATCCCGGAACAGTCCGGGGAGCTCCCGTTTAATGCCGGCTTCCAGCCGCACACTCTCGAACGCATGAAACAAAGGCAGGAATTTTTCGGGATGTTGCTGTTGTCCGAGTATTTCATTAAGAGGTATACGGAAGGTGCCAAAGCGGCTTTGTGCCCACAGGCAGGCGACCATGGCCTTGTAACACAGGAAATTATCATTACGGTTGGCCAGTAATGTTGTGACCGGAGGCAGAAATACAGTTTCGCTATCGGTATATGCCGTTTCTGCGCTTTCAATCTTTAGCTTGCGACCGGACAAGCCATGTGCAAAATGCAGGAGTATGCCGATTTCCTCTTCAAGTACGGAACCAAAGGCACGTTCATGACTTTCCTTAACAAAACGTTCAACATTCTGGATGATGGCCAATGCCGGGTGCAGGCCCCGCTGATCATAGATATCCATGGCATAGAGTGCCCAGGCCTCAATGGTGCGTCTATCCAGCTGATCCAGGGCGGTTACCGCCTGGTTGATAAATTGATAGGCCAGTTGGATATTGGTGCTGGCCACGCGTTTTACCCAGTCGATAATGTAATCCTGTTCCTGGCGTTTTAATGTGGCCAGTACCGCAGCGGGTGCTACCGTTTTCAGGAAAGAGAATTCGACTTCCAGATAATCATCGAGTTGTGCCTCGATTTGTCCAGTCGTTAGTGGTTTGCCGGGAGGCATGACCGGGAATCAGAACAGGGACGACGAAAGTTCATTAATCGCAGCCAGCATTTCATGGTCATCGGTAAGCGCCTGGGCTATGGCGGTATGGCAGGCCAGCACCGGAGTGACGCCTTCACCAATGAGTTTGGCGGCATGTACCAGTAGTCGTGTACTGGCGCCTTCCTCCAGGCCACTGCCCTTCAGGTTTCTTGTCATGACCGCGAATTTGACAAGCTTGGCGGCAAGTTCCGGTGTTACCCCGGTTTCTTTGATAATAATCCCGGTTTCAAGCTCGCTATTCGGATAATTAAATTGTAATGCAATGAAGCGTTGTCTCGTGCTTTGCTTCAGATCCTTTAATACACTCTGGTATCCCGGATTGTAGGAGATAGCAAGACAGAAACCATCCCGGGCCTGAACAATCTCACCAAGCTTTTCAATAGGCAGGACCCGGCGATCGTCTGCCAGGGGATGGATCACGACCATGGTATCTTTTCGCGCTTCAACGATTTCGTCAAGATAACAAATCGCGCCCGTACGCACGGCGCGTGCCAATGGGCCGTCTACCCAGGTTGTCTCGCCGCCCTTGATCAAAAAGCGGCCGACCAGATCAGAGGCGGTCAGGTCGTCATGGCAGGACACCGTTATGATGGATTTCTTGAGACGCCAGGCCATGTATTCCATGAAACGGGTTTTGCCGCAGCCGGTCGGGCCTTTCAGCAATATCGGAAGTTTCTGTTTATAGGCGGCCTCGAAGATAGCGATTTCATCGCCAACCGACTCATAATAGGGTTCGGTCTCTATGAAATATTCTTCGGTTTTTAGTGCGCGAGTGCCCATGCCTGTCCTTCAGGTAATGCGAAATATGAGGACGGCATTATCGCCGATGCAAGGACATCGGTAAATTATTACCCATGTCAATCACGTGGGGATTAGGGGCAAGCAGCGTTTGCTCTGGAACGTTTGATAATAATTGGTGGTAAGGTACAGTTACTTCCCCCGACAATTCCTGGCAGTATCCTGCATAACCCGGTCATTGATCAGGATAACGCCGGAGAGACCTGCCAGGGGCAAACAAGGATGGCGGCGATCAATAATAGGGGGGCCTTTGTTGCTGACACAGTCAAAATGCTCCATTTATCAAGAGCAAAAGGCATATCCGCTTTAGTCAGTATCGTCCGTAGACAGCTGGCTATATCAAGTGCAGTTCGCAGGTTTTGCAGTGCTCGCCCGGATAGCAACTGTTCCACTCGGCCTGGCCATCAAAATTATTCAGTGAGCGCAGGATGCAGCCGGTTCTGGTTTTCATTGGGTCATAACGAATTAGCAGGCCCTGGCAGTGTGGTTTTATTTTTTGAAATTGGACCATAACCACCCCATCCATCTGACGTAAATTATTTTGCAGTTGTTCGCGGGCCTTGAATTCTACATCTTTATCGACACCCACTAATACATCGGAAACAGTCATTTTATCCCCCCCATATAGCCCGTATATTTGACCGGATATGATTGAAGGTTTCCTTGATATCGGTCAAGGAATGTCATCGTCAGGGCTTGTCTCTAAACCCAACTGTTGTAAATGGCTGGAATTTGTGTCGAAATGATGCCAACTCCCTGTATTATGCGAGAAACCGCCTTAATGGCGCTACCCTATTATTTGATGTACATCAATAAAAAAAGGAGCCTGAAGCTTAGGCTTGCGTTGACTGATTTTGCAAGAAAATATTGAACCATAATGATTAAGACTTCACTACCATTACTACAACTTGGACGGCACAAACTGCTCCCTGTGTTCCAGGGCGGTATGGGCATTGGTATATCGGCACATCGTTTGTCAGGTACTGTAGCTATGGAGGGGGCTGTGGGTACTATTG
>CAJVXG010000060.1 GCA_913009215.1 uncultured Gammaproteobacteria bacterium
CGGGGGCGCAATATTAAAATCGGCACACTAACCGTTGTCGCCAGTCTCTCGGGTGTATATCGACGCCTGTTCAACAGGGTCTGGGTTATCCTTGTCAGCAATGCCATCAAGACATTCCTCGTTGCGGCATTCATTTTGTTCATTTTCCACATCCTGGTTACGAAGCATTTGGCCAGGATTGCAGATTTTGCACGTAAGCTAGATGTCAAGAAACTGGGTAAGCGGCTCAGTCTGGAGAGAAAAACAGACCCAACGCATAAACCTGATGAGCTTGCCCAGGTAACAAACGCTATCAACGAAATGACCAAGAGACTCAATGAGGACATTACGACGATCCGACGGACAGAAGAAAAATTTCAGGGGCTGCTTGAATCAGCGCCGGACGCGATCGTTATCGCCGATACTGAAGGTAGAATTACCCTGGTCAATTCGCAGACAGAGGAATTATTCGGTTACCCGCGCGAGGAGCTGCTTGGAAAACCCGTCGAAACCCTGATACCTGCACGTTATCGCAACGCACATCCAGGCCACCGGGCGAATTTTCTGACAAAACCCCACACCCGGCACATGGGCGCCGGTCTGGAGCTCAATGGGTTACACAGGGATGGCCGTGAGTTCCCCATCGAGATCAGTCTCAGTCCGATCAAGGCAGAGGATGGATTACTGGTAATCAGCGATATCCGGGACATCTCCGAGCGCAGGCGGATGGAAACCCTGACCGGGCGGCTCGGCCGTATTCTGGACCGCTCATCCAACGAGATTTACGTCTTTGATGCCGAGTCCCTGCACTTCATTCAGGCCAACCAGGGGGCGCAGCAGAATCTCGGCTACACCATGGAGGAACTGGAGCAGTTAACGCCACTGGACCTGAAACCGGAATTTAGTAAAGACGAGTTTGATGTGCTGATTGAACCCCTGCGTACGGCCGAGAAGGACCAGATTGTTTTCGAAACCATTCATAAACGCAAAGACGGCACAACCTATCCGGTCGAAGTCCGGCTGCAACTCTCTCGCCAGGAGAAACCTGCCGTGTTTGTTGCCGTTATTCAGGATATCAGTGAACGAAGGCTGGCAGAGCGAACCCTGAAAAAACATGCCGAGGAGCTGGAACGCTCAAATGCCGAACTGGAGCGCTTCGCCTATGTGGCCTCGCATGATTTGCAGGAGCCTCTACGTATGGTAGCGAGCTACGTACAATTACTGCAGCGTCGATATCAGGGCAAGCTCGATAAAGACGCAGACGAATTCATCGCCTATGCCGTTGACGGCGCCAGCCAGATGAAATTACTGATCAACGATCTGCTGGCCTACTCGCGCGTCGGTTCAAATAGCAAATCATTCGAGACAATGGATGTCGAGACGGCGCTGGAAAAGGCGCTGGCCAATCTCAAGGCGGCCATCAATGAGAATGATGCCGAGATTACCCATGGACCGCTGCCCACGGTTTTTGCGGATGACGGCCAGTTGACGCTACTGTTCCAGAATCTCATCGGCAACGCCATCAAGTTCCACAGCAAAAAAACCCCCCGGATTCAGGTGTCTGCGGAACAGGATTCGAAGGGATGGGTTTTCTCTATCCAGGACAACGGCATCGGCATCGATCCGGAATATGTCGAGCGTATATTCATTATCTTCCAGCGTCTCCATACCAGGGAGGATTACCCGGGCACCGGTATCGGCCTGGCGATATGCAAGAAGATAGTCGAATGCCATGGCGGGCGTATCTGGGTCGAGTCAACCCCTGGCAAGGGCACGAAATTTTATTTCACTTTACCATATAAACAAGAGGTCGAAGGATATGACAAACAACAACGGCAAGCCCATTGAGATCCTGCTAATTGAAGACAATCCAGGGGATGTACGGTTAACAGAGGAAGTACTGAAGGAAAACAAGCTACGCAACAACCTGAGCGTGGCCCGGGATGGCGAAGAGGCGCTGGCCTTTCTGCGGAAGCAGGGAAAGTACGGCAAGGCTATTCGCCCGGACCTGATCTTGCTGGATCTCAACCTGCCGAAAAAAGACGGTCGTGAGGTGCTGGAAGAAATCAAGGCCGATGAAAACATCAAACGCATCCCGGTCGTGGTGCTGACTACCTCGGCGGCCGATAAAGATATCTTCATGAGCTATGAGAACAATGCAAATTGTTACATCACCAAGCCCGTAGACCTGGAGAAATTTATCAACGTGGTGCAAGCCATTGAGAACTTCTGGCTGACCATCGTGAAACTGCCGAAAAACGGTGTGTGATCTGCCTTCATGGACATACTAAAGCACACGTTCTGTAGTGAAATAAAGGGCCGGTGAATGCCGCTCTTTAATCATTTAAACGGCGAGGCTGGCCCGGAAATTGCAGTTACTTGGGCTAAATTTATAGTATTGCTGCATTTTCTGCTTTACTTAAACAAATAATATTATTCTCTCCCTGGCCAGCGGCAGAGCAGTTCCGTAGAGGCAGTACTATCTAAAACTGGAAAAGGGTCAAGCAAGATTTGCGAGATGACGAGTCGGTAAGATAGGATGAATACCAAATCCACCAAGATTTTACTGGTTGAAGACAATCCCGGTGACGCCCGCCTGGTACAGGAGATGCTGGCGGATCTGGGTCCTGACAGATTTGCCCTGGAGCACGTCGGTTCCCTTGGCGAGGCGCTGTCATGTCTCAACAAAACCAAATTCGATGTCGTCCTGCTGGACCTGTGTCTGCCGGATTCAGGGGCCCTGGACAGTCTCACCCGCATCCAGGCCGCCGCTCCCCGCATCCCGGTTGTTGTACTGAGCGGCCATGATGACGATGCCATTGCGCTACAGTGTGTGCAAAGTGGCGCCCAGGACTACCTGGTCAAGGGTAAAGGAGACAGTGAGGTACTTTCCCGTTCGCTGCGATATGCCATCGAGCGTCAGCAGATTGAGGAAACGCTGCGGGAACGTGAAGAAAACCTCCTGGCGCTGATGGAAAATGCGCATGACGGCATCCTGGTAAATAAAAACGACAAACATATCTTTGCCAACCAGCAAATGGCCGAAATGCTGGGCTACCCTGTGGAAGAACTCATCGGTACCGGTATTGATGATCTGGTTCATCCTGATTTTCACAATATTGTCAAAAAGAGACACCTGCGGCGCCTGCAAGGCAAACCGGAACCAAATCAATATATGATCGATTTTATCAGTAAGGATGGAGAACGTATTCCAGCGGAAATAACGGCCTCGATCACACAATGGCAGGGATATCCCGCCGTTCTGGTGATAATCCGGGACATTCGTGGACGCAAACGGGTAGAACAAGAAATGTTGGCGCGGGCGCACCAGCAGGCGGCCGTGGCTGAACTGGGACAATACGCGTTATCGGGTATTGACCTCGATGCACTGATGGACCGGGCCGTAGGAATCGTTGCCGGCACCCTGGGTGCGGAGTACTGCAAGGTGCTGGAATTGCTGCCTGATGGCAGCGCGTTTCTGCTGCGTGCTGGCGAAGGCTGGATGGAGGGTCTGGTGGGCCAGGCCACGGTGGATACCGGAATGGGTTCGCAGGCCGGGTTTACCCTGATTTCCAAGGCGGCTGTAATCGTCGAGGATCTCCGCGAGGAGAAAAGATTCAAAGGGCCAAAGCTGCTTCATGACCACGGGGTGATCAGCGGCATGAGCATCATCATCCATGGCCAGGGTCAGCCATTCGGCGTTCTCGGCGTACACACCCGTGAATTACGGGAATTCACTCGCGATGACATCAATTTCCTACGGGCGGTAGCCAACGTCCTGACCGGCGCCATAGAACGCAAGCAAGCGGAAGAGATACTGCGCGAGAGCGAGGAGAAGATACGGCTGCTGCTCGAGTCCACCGGTGAGGCGATCTACGGTCTGGACCTGGATGGCAACTGTACCTTTGCCAACAGCGCCTGTCTCAAGCTCCTGGGTTACGATGAGCTGACCGAATTGCTCGGCAAGAACATGCACACATTAACCCATCACACGCGAACGGACGGCAGCTCCCACCCCCCGGAAAAGTGTTACATCTACCAGGCATACAGGGCAGGCAAAGGTACCCATTTCGAAGACGACTTGCTATGGCGCAAGGATGGCAGCAGTTTCCCCGCCGAGTGCTGGTCGTATCCAATTCTACGTGCCGGTGAGATTATAGGGTGTGTGGTAACGTTCATCGACAATACTGAACGCAAACAGGCGAAGACACAGATGACTAAGCTGTCCAACGCCCTGGAGCAAACAGCAGACTCTGTCGTGATTACCGACAACAAGGGGATAGTTGAATATGTCAATCCCGCATTTGAAGGCATGACGGGTTTCACAAGGGCAGAGGCCATTGGTAAAAAACCAAGCATCATCAAATCAGGCAAGCATGGTCTTGTCTTCTATAAGCACCTCTGGGAGACAATTCTGGAGGGAGGGGTGTTTAGTGATGTGTTCATCAACCGCAGAAAGGATGGCTCGCTCTACTACGAGGAAAAAACCATCACACCGCTCAAGGATGCGCAGGGAAATATCACTCACTTCATTTCCACCGGCAAGGACATCACCGAGCGCATGCAAACCCAGGAACGCTTGCATTATCTCGCGCACCATGACGTACTGACTGAATTACCGAATCGCGTGCTGTTTATGGATCGCCTGGAACATACGTTATTACAGGCCCGCAGGTCGCAGCGCCTGATAGCCGTGCTTTTTCTGGATATGGACCGGTTCAAGAATATTAACGATACCCTGGGACATGATGTTGGTGACCGCATGCTCCAGGCTTTTGGTGCGCGCCTGCGTGAGTGTGTGCGTGAAGGCGATACGGTTGCCCGGCTCGGTGGTGACGAGTTCGCCATTGTACTCGAAGATATTGCCCACGTGGATGATGTACCGGCAACAGCCAAGAAGATCCTGAATGCCTTTGAACAACCGTTTCATGATAATGGACGTGAGCTGTTCATAACCGGCAGTATCGGTATCAGCCTCCATCCCGATGACGGCATGGACGCCAATACGCTGCTGAAGAACGCAGACACGGCCATGTACCGCGCCAAAGACACGGGGCGTAATAACTATCATTTCTATTCGGCCGACATGAGCGCCAAGGCCTTCGAGCGACTAATGCTGGAAACCAGCCTGCGCCATGCGCTCGAGCGTCAGGAGTTCCTGCTCTACTACCAACCGCAGGTAGACATGAATACCAACAAAATAGTCGGTGCTGAGGCCCTGTTACGCTGGCAGCATCCGGAGCAGGGGCTGGTTTCACCAGCCGAGTTTATCCCGCTGCTGGAAGACACCGGCCTTATTGTCCCCGTGGGAGAATGGGTGTTACAAACTGCCTGCAACCAGGCTATGGCGTGGGTCAAGGCCGGGCTCCCCCCGATAAATCTGGCTGTCAATCTGTCAAGCAGACAGTTCGGAACATTAAACCTGGCGGACGTTATTAACAGGATACTGGAGAATACCGGTTTCGATCCCACCCGGCTGGAACTGGAGATCACCGAGAGTGTGATTATGGGAAATGCCCAGGAAACAATTAACACCCTGAATACCCTGGGCAAGATGGGGATCAAGTTTGCCATCGACGATTTCGGCACCGGCTATTCATCCCTGAGTTATCTGAAACGTTTTCCTATCCACACCCTCAAGATCGATTATTCGTTTGTGCACGATATTACTACCGACCCGGACAATGCCGCCATCGTCATGACCATTATCGCCATGGCCAACAACCTGAATTTGATGGTGGTTGCTGAAGGTGTGGAAACCGAAGGCGAGTTTGCCTTCTTACAGGCCTATGGCTGTGATTACATGCAAGGATACCTGTTTAGCAAGCCGGTACCAGCCGAGGCATTCAAGGAACTGCTGGAGAAGGAACAGCGCTTGAAAGACTGATTTCCCTGGATGTTCTTATCGGTGGTTTCTCGAAGTGTTTCCTGAAGGCATTGCACGTAGCCATAGAAAAAGACGGCACCGGTGTCTTAAAATAATAAAAAAATGAATCAGCCCTGACTACCAAATTCCTTAGCCAGCATTTGCGCAATACCTTTAATAATATCGATAAACTTATCGACACCAGCCTGATCATCGTTTCTGCGACATTCATTTAAAGCAGAAAGAGCAATATTCATGGCGGCATGATAATTGCCTTTATCTACAAAATCCTGAATTCTGTCTGTTTCTAATTCAATATCCAATTTAAAACCTGTTTACCCCGGGCTCAGTCGATAGAATATTTCATAATACCAGGAAACCCCTGATTAATTCGTCATTCCGGCTGACGCAAAGCAGAGAGCCGGAATCCAGATCTTTTTAATTTTATTGATGCGTTTCTTCTGCGCTCCGGCGTGACGTACAGGAGGTACTAATACTGTGGAGGCCATGGACGGCCGGGAGCAGTGTCGCCGGAGTGACGATGACTCTTCACACAATGAAAATGTAGGGCGGGTTAGGCACGGTGTTTGTGCCGTAACCCGCCGAATGTGCCAATAATGCGTTGTGTTGCTACACTTAGAATCTCTCCGAGATTCATTAAGTACTTCCTAAACCTGCTCCGCAGGTTCTGGTCGCGCAACGCTTGGCAGGTTACGCCCCAAGAGCATGATGTACAGGAAGTACGAAGCGCTGGACAGGATGTCCAAGTGTCACGGAGACCAGGGATGGTCGAGAGTGACCCGCGGGTACAGGGAAGCACCCCAAGGGCACTTCCACTGTACAATTTCGAATATGTGGGGCGTACAGGAGCGACCTTTGTCACTTCGTTCGGGCGCTCAAAAAACGTTAACCCTCCCTACGTTTTAGTTAAGTGCCATTCTGGTCTGTCCACTATTATGCTAAGGAGCCTCTGATTAATTCCTTTGACGTCACTCCGGCGAAAGCCGGAGTCCAGTAACGCCTTGAATTTGAAGCACTGGATTCCGGGTCGCACCGCTGGTTTGCTCGGAATGACGAATTGATCAGAGGTTCCCTAGATTGAGCCCTCTTTAAACAGCGTCTTCTTCGCGAAATCACGTTCAAACTCCCGGTTGCTGGCATATGTAAACCCGAAGACCTGCTGCCAGATTTCCGCCTTTTCCATGCATAGGTAAATCAATACTTTGTCATGCCAAGGGCTGAAACTATGATACATCTTCCTGAACATTAATACCTTTGTCTCATCGGGATAAGTCAGCTTTCCATGCGGGTCTGCAACAAAGTCCATTTGCAGAATTCGGGATGGATTGCCCTGCTCACGAATCTTCTTCATCACCGGCTTGATCAGTGTCACTGAGCCAAAGGAAATAAACAGCACTTCATCGGCTGCAAATTGTGCCAGCAGCGAGTCGACGATCTGCGGATAATCGTTATCCCAGCCACGGTAATAAATCATGGGATGAAAATGAAACGCCACTTTTATCCCCGCGTCCGCCAACTGGCGGGCCGCCGCCATGCGTCTTTCCAAAGGAACCGTCAGATGCTCTTCGTTTTCAATCACCGACGGGGTATTCAGGGACCAACTGCAAACGACATTCGCGGGAATATCATGGTCCAGAAAATAGCCAATGTTGTCTGACTTGGTCTTGAACTCCAGCAAGACGTTGGGATGATCCCTGGCAAACCGGCACAGCGCATCAAGGTTACCATTGCGGTTGCCCCATACCAGTGAGTCCGATGCCTGACCGGTGCCAAAGTGATAAAAACGATCCGGCTCCAGGTCAATGTCATTCAGCTTTAACGCCAGATCCTCGTCGAATATGATTTGATCCTGATAAAACGTCTGAATGCTGCAATAGCTGCAGCCATACATACAGTTTTGTACCGCATCGATGGTATGCAGATTACAACAAACTGTCTTCTCCGAAGCCACCGGGCACATACCATGGATCTTTTTATCGGATCGCTGCGAACGTATTTTCAATGCCGGTTTCCGAACCGGGGTTAACGGCACCGTCCGCGAATAGGTTTTTTCCTGCCCCTTGAGTTGCCGGACATGCTGTTGCAACTGCTGCAACATACTTTTCTTTGCTTGTGCTCCGGATAATGGATTATCTGAATTACTATAGTTTCGCCACCACGCCTCCAGGCTGCCCTGGCGCCACATGGACAGGTCACGGCAGATTTCCACCACCTGGCGAAATTCCTGAAAAGTAAAACGATATTGCTTGGCCAGCTCGCGAACAAAACGCTGTTCGCCGTCCGATAACCTCGGAAACAGAGTCTTTTCCTGAAACCTTGTCAGCCTCAATTGAAATTCAGTATTAGCGGTCATGCTCGAATACTATTCCTCTAAACGGTTATTGCCTACTTGTCTCACTGCTCTCTGGTCTAAAAAAATAAAATGTAGGATGGGTTAGGTATACAGTGTGTACCGTAACCCACCGGATGTGCCATCAGGCACTCACTAAAAGAAGCGTTCTGTTGCTATGCAACGCATGGTGGGGTATACCCAAAGGGCATGATGTACAGGAAGTACGAATGCGACAGACAGGACGCCTTAGTGTCGTGAAGACCA
>CAJVXG010000061.1 GCA_913009215.1 uncultured Gammaproteobacteria bacterium
CCTTCACTAATAGAAGTCTCATCATCACCAAGATCCAGACTCGCTTCCCCGCTGCTGTCACCGGCATCTGCTGAGTCTGCCGGTCCCATATCGAAACTAATGCCGCTGTCTTCACTATCAGCTGCGGTCAAACCCGACCCGGTATCCGGGAAGGTATCGCCAAGGTTGGGGCTGGTGTCGGCTGGAGACATGCCCTTACCACCATCAAAATCCAAACCCGAATTTTCATCGAGACTCGGCCCATCTTCCATGGCGGTTTCTTCCACGCTTGGTCCATCGTCTGTTGGCGTATCGAAACTAAGGTCAAAATCCATACCACCAGCGCTCGTATCCAGGGCTTCTGTTTGCTGGGTATCGAGCATCGCCGTAGAATCGGTAGTCGAGTCACTAAACAGGGAGCTGGCATCGCTCTCAGGCTGGTTGAGATCGGTTTTTGGTGCTGCCATAGAGGCCGGACGCCCACCACGGAACATTGGATTTTCCGGATTGAGCTTGCGACCCATTTCTTCCACGGCATCCCACGGCGGACCTGCGCGACCTTCCAGTGCCGCATACAGTTCCTCGGCCAGGGTCTCAAATGCATCGACATCATTGCGTTGATGATAGATTTCCAGCAGCTTGACCCTGAGTTCGTGACGGTCCGGAGATTTAACAATAGCCTCTTTAAGGATTTCTTCAGCCTGCTCATCACGACCATAGGCCAGATAAACTTCAGCCTCGGCCACCGGATCCACTTCATCGGTATGGATATTACCCATGCCGCCCTGGCTGAAGTCACTGAGGAAAGAAGTATCCCCGGTTGAAATAACCTGTCCTTCACTATCAAGGGTACCGCTGTCGGTTGTAGCATCACCAGTATTCAGTATGCTTTCATGAAATTCAGCAAGGGAACGCCGGCGTCTCATCACGACCATAACCACACCAAGCAATATCAGAACGACTACACCACCGGCAATATAGAGAATAAATTCGTTTGCCAGCAGATCATCCAGAATAGTTTCAACCATGCCCTTGCCAGAAACTGTGGGCAATATCTTGGCCGGCGGTTTCCTGATTAACGGTTTTTTAACAGGGGCTTTTTTTGCGACCGCTGCAGTTTCCGCCTTTTTGTCATCCGGTTTTTTAGTATCAACTTTCCTGACATTGGCCTTCTTGTCGTCTGGTTTTTTAACATCAACCTTCTTGGGGATATCCGCAACCGCTTTCTTGTCATCAGGCTTTGCCAGATTACTACTTTTGATTGTAATCAATTTTTCCTGTTTCTTGATTTGCTTTTGCACTGCCCCGGACTTGTCACCAATTTCCTTGGTCTTCACACCAACGGCATCAATGC
The DNA here is from genome assembly GCA_913009215.1 of uncultured Gammaproteobacteria bacterium. GTDB lineage: Bacteria > Pseudomonadota > Gammaproteobacteria > Acidiferrobacterales > CAJVXG01 > CAJVXG01. The sequence goes on from CAJVXG010000061.1 coordinate 1,334, forward strand.
TCTCTCCGGTCTTGTCGGCCTTCGCCAACAAAGCGGCTTTCTCTTTATCCTTGGCTTTTTTCGCCGACGCGGCACTATCTGCAGTAACCGCTTTTCCTGTGACCTTGTCGCGTTTCAGGGTATTACGAACAATCTGCAGCAGATTCCTGGGTAAGGATTTCTTCTGCGCAACTACCACCGGTTTTTTCACAGGCATCTTTTTGGGCTTGCCCTGGGCAGCACCCTTCTTGGCCATTTTTGTGGCCGCTTTTGTAACGGGCTTCTTGTCTTTAGCCACCGGCTTTTTATCCACTTTCGGTTTTTTGGCAATCGTGGATGCGGCTTTGTCCTTGCTCGCTGGTTTGCTGCCCTTGGTAACTTTTCTGGGTTCTGCTTTTTTGGCTACCCTGGTTACCGGCACAGCGCTCTTATCCGCCTTGACTGGTTTTGTTTTGTCCTTGACCGGTGTCTTGTCAGCAACCGGTTTGCCCTGGTCAATCTTGATGGTTTGTTTGCCCTGGGCAACGCGCAACTGGTGTTGTTGCCAGACATCGTACTGGGCGAAAAATTTTGTACGCGCCCGCTTTCGTGCCAGCTTGAGAATGTCGTCCCGATCCGGAAGCTGCAGAATCCTCCCGGCCCTCAGATTATTAACGTTGTTACCAAAAAAGGCGCTACGATTGTACTGATAAATAGCCAAGGTCACCTGGGAAAGACTGAGGCTGGTATCGGCACGTACATGCCTGGCAATATTCCACATCATGTCGCCACGACGCACGCGATATTGCGACATTTTTGCCCAACCTAAATAACGTGACCCTGCTGCGGCAGTACCGCTAACGGCATTATCTGCTACGGATTTTTTTGAAGATTTTTTTGCTGTAGTGGTCTCATCGTCATATATCGGCCACCCCCTGTCATCGGTACGAAACTTGGCAGGCGCAACACTTTCACCATCACCGTTGCCTCCATTAAAGCCAGAATCGCCGGCTACGGTAACATCAGTGACTTTTTCAGCAGCCTTGCCTTTATTACCGGTGCCGCTGGATTTGCTACTGCCATCATCCGTTAGCTTTTCAACGCTGGATTTTGTAACTGTGGTATCAGTCTTAACACCGGTATCAGTCTTGACGCTGGGTTCGGAATCCTTGGATGTTGCCAGGATAATTTTCTTTTGCTGGTCTTGTCCGGATACAGGAGCAACACTCTCGGCACTGGATTTAGTATCGTCCATCCTGGTCATGGTGGACGCGGTTTTTGGTGTCTCTATCGCCCCCGGTTTACCCCTGGCCAGGTAAGGAGGATCAATTAACGCAGAGTATTCACGATTTAATTGTCCGCCCGCCCATTCAAGATGTACCAGAAAATGAATAAAGGGTTCGCGCACAGGCTCATGGGTGCGCATCTGGATAAAGTAGGTGCCATTCAATCGTTTCGAGACTGTGAACTTGATCCTGGTCAGATAAAACGGGCGATCCACCCCGGCAGAGGCGAATTCCTGGGCCGAGGCTATGCGCACCTTTAGTGTTCTACGCTCACTTTTTGAGATAGAAATAATGCGAATCTCGGCATTGAGCGGTTCGTTCAGTGAAGAACGAACTTTCATTCCACCTATACCCAGCGCCGATGCGCTACTGACCGCCAGCAGCAAACACAGCGACAAACCGCACTGCAGTAACCACAATGCTGGTCTGAACACAGGCATTTTGGAGGTTTGTGAAGTAATAACCCAGCCCCTCATATTAACAATACTGTTATTCCATAAGTACTTACAGTGGAATAGTAGTAATATTCTTTACAAATCTCAACTAAATATCGTTCACAGATAGCCTTTTACCAGATATTCCGCAATCTGAACACTGTTCAGTGCCGCCCCTTTGCGCACATTATCGGCAACTACCCACATATTCAGGCCTTTTTCATGGGAAACGTCTTCCCGGATCCGTCCCACATAAACCGGGTCTGTTCCCACGGCATTATCCACTGCGGTCGGATAACCCCCGTCTTTGCGTTCATCCATCAGCTGCACCCCGCTGGCCTTGCGCAATAAACTGCGGGCCTGTTTCGCGGTAATCTTGTCTCGAGTTTCAATGTGCACTGCTTCGGAATGCCCATAAAAAACCGGGACACGTACTGCGGTTGGATTGACCTTAATACTGTCATCGCCGAAGATCTTCTGGGTTTCCCAAATCATCTTCATCTCTTCTTTTGTATAGCCGTTGTCCTCGAATACATCAATGTGCGGCAACACATTAAATGCAATTTGTCGCGGATATACCTGTGGCTTGATAGGTTTGCCACTAAGCAAGGCAGCAGACTGAGTGGCCAGCTCCTCGATGGCCTCTTTGCCGGTACCGGACACCGCCTGGTAAGTGCATACATTAATGCGCTCAATGCCCACGGCGTCATAAATAGGCTTCAGGGCCACCAGCATCTGGATGGTAGAGCAGTTGGGGTTGGCAATAATGCCCCGGTTTTTATAGTCAGCGATCTTTTCCGGGTTGACCTCCGGCACTACCAATGGAATATCGTCGTCATAGCGAAACTGTGAAGTGTTATCTATAACGACACAACCGGCCTCCGCGGCCCTGGGCGCGTATTCAGCCGAGGGTTTGGCGCCTGCGGAAAACAACCCCACCTGCACACGACTAAAGTCAAAGTCTTCGACATTCTCAACCATCAGCATTTTGTTGTTGAACCGCACTTTCTTGCCGGCCGAACGGCTGGAAGCCAGGGGAATAAGCTGATCCACCGGAAATTTTCGTTCTTCAAGGATAGATAACATGGTTTCTCCAACGGCGCCGGTGGCCCCCAGAACTGCGACATTGTATTGCTTACTCATAAAAACAAACCTCTGCGGACCACAGCCCACCACTGGTTAAAAGACATAAACGGAAAATTCTTCATAACGGGTTTTTGTGACCACAGCTATTGCCTAGGGCAGTGCTGCCAATACGGCGTCACCCATGGCCCCGGTACCAAGCTCGGTACCGCTGCCGGTGTAAATATCCGCCGTGCGAAAACCCTGGTCCAGCACGCTGGCAACGGCATGTTCAATTTGGTCGGCGAAATCCGTTCGTGACAAGGTATAACGCAGCATCATGGCCACGGATAAAATCGTTGCCAGCGGATTGGCCTGGTCCTGACCTGCCATATCCGGGGCCGATCCATGTATTGGTTCATACATACCCTTACCATCGGCAGCCAATGATGCCGACGGTAACATGCCTATAGAACCGGTCAACATGGCCGCAGTGTCCGATAGAATGTCGCCAAACATGTTGCTGGTGACGATGACATCGAACTGCTTCGGCGCCTTTACCAGCTGCATGGCCGCATTATCGACATACATATGCGTCAACTCAATGTCCGGGTAATCCCCGGCGACCCGATTGGCCACCTCGCGCCATAATATACTGACCTCCAGCACATTGGCCTTGTCCACCGAACAAACGCGGCCACTTCTCTTCCGGGCAATACTGAACGCGGAACGGCATATGCGCTCGATCTCGGACTCGCTGTATACCAGGGTATTAAAACCCCGACGTTCGCCGCTAGCAGTCTCTTCTATGCCTCGTGGCTGTCCAAAATAGATGCCACCGGTCAGTTCACGCACAATCATAAGATCCAGCCCGGTAACCACCTCCGGTTTCAAAGTCGAGGCATCGGCCAGTTGTGGATACAAAATGGCCGGTCGCAAATTGGAAAACAGCTGCAATTCAGAACGCAGCCGCAACAAGGCCTTTTCCGGTTTATCCGCTACCGGCAGATCATCCCATTTATAGCCGCCCACGGCACCCAGCAGCACGGCATCGGCTTCTTGCGCCAACCGCAGGGTGTCATCGGGCAAGGGGCTGCCGGAATGGTCATAAGCCACACCACCGACATCGGCCTGCCGGATGTCGACATCCAGACCAGTGTCCTGCAAGGCCGCTAATATCTTATGCGCCTGGGTCACAATCTCCGGACCAATACCGTCGCCGGGCAATAACAGAATTTTTTTAGCCATACTTTAAACCTGATACCAACTTACAGTCATAAGCCATAGTCCTAAACCGGATTCCCGAATAGCCACGGCGCTTGTTTTTTCCTGTTTTTCTCATAGGCCTCAATCTCGTCGCGGTATTGCAGTGTCAAATCGATGTCATCCAGACCATGCAGCAAACAATGCTTACGGAAATCGTCCACATCAAATGTCATCACCTCGCCACCGGGGGTGGTTATCGTTTGTTCAGGCAGATCGATCGCCAGACTATATCCCGGCTGCTCGGCTTCCTGAAATAGTTTGTCCACGACTCCGGCATTAAGAACGATAGGCAAAATGCCGTTCTTGAAGCAATTGTTAAAAAAGATGTCGGCAAAGCTCGGTGCAATAATGACACGAAATCCGTAGTCCAGTAATGCCCAGGGCGCGTGTTCACGGGACGAGCCACAGCCGAAGTTTTCGCGTGCCAAAAAAATTTGTGCGCCCTGGTAGCGTTCCCGGTTCAGTACAAAATTCGGGTTAATCCGTCTCTTGCTGTGGTCCATGCCGGGCTCACCGGGATCCAGGTAGCGCCAGTCATCGAACAGATTGGGACCGAAGCCGCTGCGCTTGATCGACTTCAAATACTGCTTCGGAATAATGGCATCGGTATCGACGTTGGGCCGATCCAATGGTAGCACCAGACCTTTAAATTTCTCGAATTTCTCCATAGCTATAAAGTCCTATAATATCGTTTAACGCAAAGACGCAAAGAAAATCTTAAGGACGGTCTGCCAGACCGTCAAAACAAGAAATTTTTCGTTTCATGGCCGACTAAAAGCCGGCCCTATGATTTTTTTATTCTTTGCGCCTTCGCGCCTTCGCGACAAAAAATTAGTTCAACTCCCTGATATCGACAAAATGACCGGCAATCGCGGCTGCCGCGGCCATGGCCGGGCTCACCAGGTGCGTACGCCCACCCTGTCCCTGGCGTCCCTCAAAGCTTCGATTCGAGGTCGAGGCACAGCGCTCACCCGGCTGCAGCCGATCGGCATTCATGGCCAGACACATGGAGCAACCCGGTTCACGCCATTCAAAACCGGCCTGTTTAAACACCTTGTCTATTCCCTCTGCCTCGGCCTGCCGCTTGATTAATCCGGAACCAGGCACCACCAGCACCTGCCTGATATTGCCCGCCACCTTACGACCTTTGATTATGGCCGCGGCCTGGCGCAGGTCTTCAATCCGGGAATTGGTGCACGAGCCAATAAATACTTTATCCAGAACAATATCGGATATGGCCGTCCCCGGTTGCAAATCCATATAACGCAATGCCTGCTCCATACCATTACGCCTGGTCGCATCCGGTTCCTGCGCCGGATCGGGCACGACATCGCCTACGGCAACCACCATTTCCGGTGAGGTCCCCCAGGTGACCTGCGGCTCCAGCATGTTCGCATCAATCTCCACGGTGGCATCAAATACCGCATCGTCATCGCTATGCAAACCCAGCCAGACATTGACGGCCCGGTCCCAGAGTTCGCCCCTGGGTGCAAACGGCCGCCCCTGGACGTATTCAAGAGTAGCGTCGTCCACAGCCACCATTCCGGCCCGGGCGCCGGCCTCAATGGTCATATTGCACACCGTCATACGACCCTCCATCGACAGTGCCTGCATCACATCGCCGGCAAACTCCAGGGTATACCCCGTGCCACCGGCGGTACCGATACGGCAAATGATAGCCAATACCACGTCTTTGGCGCTGACGCCTTGCTGCAAGCGACCATCGACACGTACCAGCATGGATCTGGACTTCTTTTGCAACAGGCATTGCGTGGCCATGACGTGCTCCACCTCGGAGGTGCCGATACCAAAGGCCAATGCCGCAAAAGCGCCATGGGTGGAAGTATGGGAATCGCCACAAACGACCGTCATCCCCGGCAAGGTGGCGCCCTGTTCCGGGCCGATGACATGGACAATACCCTGACGCGGATCGTTCATGGCAAATTCCTGAATACCAAAATCAACGCAGTTCCGGTCCAGGGTTTCGACCTGTAATCTTGATACCGGATCAACAATGCCTTTGTCGCGATCAATCGTCGGGACATTGTGATCGGGTACAGCCAGATTGGCGTTGCCCCGCCACAGCGAACGGCCAGCGAGGCGCATACCCTCGAAGGCCTGTGGGCTGGTGACCTCGTGCACCAGGTGGCGATCGATGTACAGCAAACAGGTGCCGTCTTCCGATTCACGGACCACGTGCTGTTGCCACAGTTTGTCGTACAGGGTTTTGGCGCTCATCTCATTCTCCGCTTGCACTCATCTTAAGAAAGTTTTATAAATAAAACAAATTTATCTTTATTATGATATCGATTCCTATTTGTTATGAATGTGGGTGGTGCTTGTGAATATTGATGACCTCAAGGCCTTCGTCGTGGCAGCCGAAACCGGCTCCTTCTCGGTCGCCGCCGAGAAGATTTTTCTGACCCAGCCGGCCATCAGCAAACGCATTGCCAACCTCGAAGCGGAAATGGGCACCCTGCTTTTTGACCGCATTGGCCGTAAGGTCTGCCTGACCCAGGCCGGCGAAACCCTGCTGCAAAGCAGCTATACCATTCTTAACGATATTGAGGATGCCTATCGCCGTGTCAACAATCTCTCCGGCAATGTCCGTGGGCCGTTGCGCATGGCCACCAGTCACCATATTGGCCTGCATCGATTGCCGGCGGCACTGGAGCGCTTCCACCAGAGTTACCCCGATATCAAGCTGGATCTACATTTCATGGACTCCGAAGAGGCCTGCCGTACCATCGAACGAGGCAAACTGGAACTGGCCATGGTGACCCTGCCACGAAACCCCGGCGCCCTGCACTGGCAAAAGGTCTGGGACGATCCCCTGGAACTGGTCGTGGCCCGACACCATCCCCTGGCCAAACTGCGCAAAGTCACGGCCGACAATCTTTGTAGCCATGGCGCCATCCTGCCGGGACCCGGCACCTATACCCGGGAAATCATTCTCCAGGCCCTGGGTCCCATCAGGGACAAAATCACCATAGCGATGTCGACTAACTACATGGAGGTATTAAAGACATTAACCGCCGTCGGTCTGGGTTGGAGCGCCTTGCCGCTCACCCTGATTGACGACAAACTAAAAGTGGTCCACATTGAAG
>CAJVXG010000062.1 GCA_913009215.1 uncultured Gammaproteobacteria bacterium
ACCGTATTTCTGACCAAGCTGGCTGAATTGTTAATGCGGAGCCTGGACCGATTCCTAAAATAGCAAAGCAAGAGTCCGACAAGCTTGCTGCCACGGCGGCAGGGAAAACGGTTGAACAATTCCTGCGCTACCTCAAAGTCGAACGCCGCTACTCCATCCATACCGTTAATAATTATCGTCGCGATCTGAACCGTTTGCATAAATACTGTGCCGGCAGGCAAATCAGGGCCTGGAGAGACTTGAAGGCGGCCGATGGTCGAAAGTTTATGGCGGAAATGCATCGACAAGGGCTGGGCGCACGCACTATCCATCGACGATTATCGGCAGCCCGCTCGTTTTATCGTTATTTGATGCGCGAAGGTTTGTGCAAGACTAATCCGCTTGCCGGCTTGTCGGCGCCAAAGCCGGAAAAACGCCTGCCCGAGGTGTTGAGTGTGGATCAGTTGCAGCGCCTGTTCAGGGATGTTGGCAAGAACCCCCTGATGTTGCGTGATATGGCTATGATGGAGCTGTTGTATTCGTCCGGGCTGCGATTGTCCGAGCTGGTTGGACTCGATATTGATGATATCAATTTTGATGAACACATCGTGCGGGTCACCGGTAAAGGTAACAAGATGCGCGATATACCCATAGGTCGTTTTGCCTACCAGGCCTTGCATGTCTGGATCAAGGAACGCGGGCAACTAAAAATTCAGGATCCCTCGGCACTGTTTCTGAGCCAGCAGGGTAGACGGCTGAGTGCACGCTCGGTGCAGTTGCGCATGAACAAGCTGGCCAGACAGCAAGGGCTGGATGGCCATATTCACCCACACATGTTGCGCCACTCTTTTGCCAGCCATTTACTGGAGTCCAGTGGCGACCTGCGTGCGGTGCAGGAATTATTGGGACATGCCAGCATTTCGACGACACAAATTTATACCCATCTTGATTACCAGCATTTGGCCAAGGTGTACGATAAGGCCCATCCGCGTGCCCGCAAGCGTGGCCAGTCTCAGGGATGAACGCATTATTTCCCTCCGGGTTGACAGCGTTTCTTAAAGAAACGACAGTATTAGTGAGTGTTTGTTAACCTGTGCGCAGAACGTGACTGAAACCAGATACTACAGCATGCGGCAATTGTCGCCTTACCAGGGCACCATCCAGGTGGTACAGAAGAATGGTTCCCGTGCCATGAGCGTTGACGGGGTCGATTGGCAAACCCAGATCAAAAGGAAAGGAGCACGCTTCTCGACACGCGGTATCTGGCGTAGTGACGGCAGCGGCGATCTGGAAGAAGATGAATTATGCGGGTCCTTTATCCAGGACCTGAAAAATGCCCCCGAGCTGCCGTTCCCGTTTGCCGATAAACTGGAATTGTGGTTGCTTGATAGTCAGTCGCAAATGCCGATGGCCCTGGTGTCCAGTATGCTGGATCGTGAAACGGCGCCACGTATTAATGATGTGCATTGGCAGGCCACCCTGGCCGACGATTACAGTTTTGTGGCGCCGAGCCTGGGACGGGCCAGTGCCGCATTATCTACCACCTTGACGCACCGCGATATCCTGCAGCGCTGTATACAAGCTGTTGCAGGGCTACGACCGCAGGCGCAGTGGTTCCGTCGTGATGAGCAAGGCGGTGGGTTCGGGCTTAATGGTTGTCGTATTGATGACCATCTGGAAGGACGGCAATTGACAGCGCAACAGTTTCCGGAGTTGTTGTTGCGGCAGCAGTGGCCACACGATGAGGAAACCGCGCTGGTGCGCGATTATCACGCCTGGCGCTCTCCCTGGTTGTTGACGCACAGTGATATTAGTGACGAAACCCGTGATTGGCTGGAACATGCGGCCTGCAATCATCCGCAGCAGTTATTCCGTGCCCGCAAACTGTTACCCAAGGTCATCAACAAGGAAATGTTAAAAAAGGCATGGGTGGCCATGGCCATACGCCGGTCCAATACTGCCATGCTGTAATTCGTGATATTCCCGTTATTAAGCTATGGATTAATGTCGTACCGGGTTCTGTTAATATATCTATTCCGGGATTCAGTGAGCGGGTTGTTGTGGACATGATCGATGGTGGTGGTTGCTCGGCAGCCGAACCCTTTGCCTTACAGGTGCTGGGCGACAGTATGGAGCCTGAGTTTTGTGATGGCCACGTCATTATTGTGGATCCGGGTATGCCAGTCATCCATGGCGCCTACGTGGTTATCGAATATCTCGGCGAGACCAGCCTGCGCCAGTTTTTAGTGCAGGGCGATAAGTACCTGATACGCGCCATTAACGTGCGATACCCCACCATTGAACTGGTCAAGGAGTACATGGTACATGGTGTTGTTGTACAACGGGCCGGCAGGCGGCGCAAGGAAATCAAACACTACATTGGTAATAAGGCCAGTAGCAATTGATTTACTTGTAGATATGCTCCCTGGACCAGGGCAGATCGTGTTTACGCGGTCGCGTGAACATGATCTGGAATAGCTGCAGTGTACCGGTAGAAAATGCGGCAATAGACCCGTTCAGGTACAAACGCCAGGCCCGGACAAAATGGGCATCGTACATATCCTCGACGGTATTGGCATTTTCTTCAAAGCGTTGCGACCAGTGTTCCAGGGTCTTGGCGTAATGCAGGCGCAGGTTTTCTACATCCTGAACGGAGAAATTCCGATACTCGAAAATATCCATCATTTCACCGATTGAGGGTGTATAGCCCCCCGGGAAAATTCGTTTCTCAATCCAGGCATTCATTAGCTGCGGTTTATTACGGCCAATGGAATGAATGAGTCCACGGCCATCTTCTTTCAGGCAGCGATGCATCACTTCGCCGAGCTCGCGAAAATTTTGTTTGCCGACATGTTCCAGCATTCCCACGGAAACAAAGACGTCGTAGCTGCCGCTGATGTTACGGTAATCGTCTTCTACATATTCAATAAGGTGATCCAGCCCTTCCTGTTTGGCGCGTTCCCTGGCATAGAGTATTTGCTGGTGGGAGATATTGTAGGAACGCACCTGGACGTTATAATGCCTGGCCATATAACGGGCCAGACCACCCCAGCCGCATCCGGCTTCGACCACCGTTTCACCGGACTTGAGTTGTAATTTGCGACATACATGCTCCATCTTTGCCTTTTGTGCTGCCTCCAGAGACATTTCCGGGTCCGGGAAATAGGCGCAGGTGTATTGCAGGTACTCTTGATCGAGCCAGAGATCGTAAAAGTCATTACCGAGATCATAATGGTGGTTAATATGATCCTTGGAGCCGCGTAGTGAATTAGTGCGTGGTTTGTTAATCAGGTCAGAGACGTACTTTTTGAGGAAGCTGATTTTTTTGGAATCGGCAGCGGCCACATAGATCATTTTCAGAAATGCCAATAGGTCCCCGTCAATTTCGATACGCCCGATGCTGTAAAGATCACCAAAGTTCAGGTTCGGATGTGACAACAATTTATACAGGGCGCCGCGGTCACGTATTTCCATACGGATGAGGTCCGTTGCTGTGGATTCGGTGACGGGTTCTCCATCCCATAAGACGATAGCGATCGCAGGTTTGTTGAGAATTTGCAGCAGGCGTCGAACCAGGGCGCGCTCCATGGTCGTGACCCGGCTCTTTTTGGACTGGGCAGGGTTATTATCCCCCAGCACTGCTCCTTGTCCCTCGGTGGGTAATGAAAGAAACGATTTATTTTTGCTCATTGACAACTGCTCCGTTGGCACCAAATTTTGTCCTTCATGGGTAGAATATCCTAATGCCAAACTTGTTTTTGGGCAATGTGCAAAATTAAAAACGTCTTTAATTATCAGGTGATTTCCAGAGAGTAGCTGATTTTTAAAGTATTTTTACCGGTTTTTGCTGGATTGGCCGTCATTTGTGCCTTGCTGATCTGGGTTGTAAAAGGTTTGCAAAGTGCAACAATCGATCTATGATCTCGTTTTCTCTTTGTCAGGACATTGTGTATTCATGGATAAATTACCCGCCGATCGCCAGCCCACTTTACGACTAGTGCCCCACCCTGGCGACACCAATACGGCCGGTGATATTTTTGGTGGCTGGATCATGTCGCAAGTCGATATTGCCGGGGCCGTGGAAGCGGCGCGGCGCGCCAGGGGGCGTGTTGTCACGGTCGCCGTGAATGCCTTTGAGTTTCATAAACCGGTGTTTGTTGGTGATCTGGTCAGTTTCTATGCCGAGGTAGTGCGGGTTGGCAATACTTCCTTGACCGTTGATGTGGTGGTGTATTCTGAGCGCGGTTGGCGGAATGAGCCGATCTTTGGTGAATGCATCAAGGTGACCGAGGCCACTCTGACCTATGTGGCGATTGACGAGAATAGGAAACCGGTTCAGGTTCAGACAAATTGAGCCAATATTTGCAGCTGTTTAATTCTCACAGGGATTGGCACCTTGGGAGTTTCGTGACTACAATGATCAGAAATAGCTAATGGTAGATTTTAATTTGACGGCAGTTAATTGGCCGTTTTTATTTACAAAAATAGGAAAAAGGGGAAAATTATATGCACTGGTATCTCGATGTATTAAAAAAATACGCTGTATTTGACGGTAGGGCACAGCGAGCGGAATATTGGATGTTTTTTCTTTTTAATTTCATCATCTCTATTATCCTGACAGTGATAGAAAACGCTATTGGATTACCCTTGGTGCTCAGCGGTCTTTACTTTTTAGCTATATTGTTACCTGGTATCGGTGTAGCCATTCGCAGACTGCACGACACAGGCCGTAGCGGCTGGTGGTTATTGATCGCATTGATACCACTTGTCGGAATAGTACTTCTGATATTTATGGTGCTGGATAGTCAGTCAGGCGATAATGAGTATGGGCCTAATCCAAAGAGCGCCTAAGCAGGATCGTTTGATACATACACAAGAAGATCTTGAGACTCAACGGAGCCCTTTGGGCTCCGTTTTTTTTGTAATTTTCCTTGTCAGTGTATGATATCAGCCGTGTCCATATCGAAAAAACTATGCCTTTAGTGAAACAGTACTCTGGAAACAGCTTCCGCTTGCGGATCGTAGTAATAGTATTGTTGATCTTTTCGGCACCCCTGGCGGCAGATATCAATACTCTGCAGCAGAGAGACAAGGCGGCGGTCAAGGTACGACTGGCCAGCGACATCAAGGGGGTCCAGCATTATCGCAAGGGCTTGCAGCGGATTATGACCTATGCCCACAAACGCAAGGATCTATTCACCCACTCCAGGAAAAAGACACCCAGCATGTTGCGTCGTAGCCAAAAGGAGGCGATCTGGTCGGCATGGAAGAGCCTGCTGGATTATTTTATTGCGCTGGAAAATGTTCGCGAGTTCCATAACAGTTTTTTTCGCATAAAAAACCAGATCTATAAGGGCCAGTCCTTCCTGGTGAATTACAGTTCTTTCGTCACCCAGTATCGATATGCACTGGAATTCCTCATGTTGACGGAGAATGATCCGGCATTCGAGCTATTGCTGAACGAACCGGTACCGGAACTGGGTCTGCCGGCCGGTTCCTACGCCAGGTTCAAGTATCGTTTTCTGCACGCCACCCATGCCAGCAAGTTTGCCGCGCTATCGGCCTATCATCAGGTGGTGGATAAGTCATTGGCACCGGCACTGCGGGCATTGATAGAGCAGGATACCCGTTTTATCTGGCGTACCGGTACCGGCAAGGGCCAGAAAATGACGGTACGCAATGCCATTAATATGTTCAAACGTTCCGCCTTCAAGGCCTGGCTGCCGGTCCAGGCCGGGGTATCCGAATGGATGGGCGACACCAAGGTCTACCGTGTTAACAGTTCACTTATTACGGAAAAACAAATTCGTCACATGATGAAAATATTACGGCCGGGCGATGTGTTGCTTGAGCGACGAGACTGGTATGTTTCCAACATCGGTTTGCCCGGTTTCTGGCCGCATACCGCCATATATGTCGGTACCGCCAAACAGCGTCGATATTACTTTGGACGTGATCAGCGGGTCCGCGCCTGGGTGCGAAGTATGGGACAGGAAGACGGTAATTTTGAGGCATTATTGCGCAGGCGTTATCCGGTCGCCTATGTCTATAGTGCAACAGCGCAGGAGCATGGATACCCACCACGTGTCATGGAGGCCGTCAGTGAGGGGGTCACTTTTACAACTCTGGAACATTCCGCAGCGGCAGACTCCGTGGCCGTGTTGCGTCCACGTTTGTCCAGGAAGGACAAGGCCATTGCTATTTTCCGCGCCTTTCATTATTACGGCCGGCCATACGATTTTAATTTTGACTTTGTCACCGACTCGGAACTGGTGTGCAGTGAATTGATATACAAGGCCTATGAACCTCGCAGGCGTTATCGGGGTCTGTCCCTGCCTATAGTCGATATCCTGGGACGCAAGGCGACCCTGCCCAACGACATCGTCCGGCAGTTTGATAAAAACTTCGGTGGCAAAAAACAACAATTTAATTTGGTCATTTTTCTCGATGGTTATGAGCGGGGCAGGAAAGCCATCAAGGCGTCGTTGTCCGAGTTTCGCAAGAGTTGGCAACGTCCCAAATGGCATATCATTGTCAAGCGCCTGCCCAGGCAACACCGCTAAATCAATGTCGTGGTGTCTGCATGATACTCCCGGATAAGAATCTTCGGCGCACCGGCTTGCAGGCCCATGCCTGTGTTGATCCGGGTGCCGGCAGTGACCAGCAACGTGCCGTTGAGCTTGCCCGGTCACTGGGCCTGGAGATCGGCGACAAGACTAGCACCGCATTTCAATATTGTCTCTATTATGAAAATGGCAATTTGTCCTTGCTTGATCGGCAACACAGGCACGGTAAACCATTTTATCTTGATTTTGTAAAAACGCTGTCGGGTTTTACTCCCGCTGATTGTTCCAGAAAGCAACCACTGGCCAGGGCGGTTGGTGTGAAACACCATTCTATTTGGGATGTTACGGCCGGTTTTGCCCAGGACGCATTACTGCTGGTTAGTATGGGTTATGGTGTCAGGGCCATAGAGCGATGCCCTGTTGTTTTTGCCATGCTGTCGGATGCCTGTCAAAGGTTGCAAAAAAGCGATGCCATACAGAACTCTCTGGTCAGCAGGTTACGATTCTCCCATGCCGATGCCATACAAATTCTGCAAGCTGTTGATCGTGATGATGTGCCAGAGGTGATCTACCTTGATCCGATGTACCCCCCAAAGAGAAAAAAATCAGCACAAGTACGAAAACGGTTACGCGTCTTGCGTGAACTGGTTGGTGATGACAACGACGCAGAAAAACTATGCCTGTTGGCGAGACAGGTTGCCGGAAAACGCGTTGTTGTCAAACGACCCGTTTATGCAGAACCCTTGTTGGCCGATCCGGATATAGTATTTGCAGGGAAGCTGGTACGCTACGATGTCTATTTGCAGCACTGAGCGGGGTATGGAACCGTTTTATTTTTTGCAGGAGTTGCCTGAGCCAGGTGAGAGCTGTTTACTGACTGGGGACGAGGCCAGGCACCTCGCCGCAGCACGTCGACAAGCAACCGGCGACGAAGTTTTTCTGTTTAATGGTCAGGGCGTGATCGCCAGGGCCACCATAGAACGCATTAAGCAGCGTGGCCCGGAAGTGCAATTATGCGTACAGAAAAAGGAAACGCAGGAGGCTGGGTCACGCCGCATTATTCTGGCATGCGCCATCCCCAAGGGAGATCGACAAAGGGTATTGTTTGACGCCGTTACCCAGCTTGGTGTGCACACTATTATTCCGTTGCTGTGTCAGCGTAGTAATATCAGGACCAATGAAAAACAACGTGCGCGCTGGCGAAGAATATGTTTTGAAGCCTGCAAGCAAAGCCGCCGTGCCCATTTACCCGTTGTAGAGCCGGCGCTATGCATCGCCGATGCCTTGTCCCGCATGAACAAGGATGGTTGCCGTATCACCCTGGCCCATCCCGGCAATGCAGGATCCACTATAGACTCGGCAAATACCGCACAGACAAATGCCGGGTTATTTATTGGTCCGGAGGGTGGTTTTACAGAGTCCGAGATACAACAAATACGCGATGCGGGAGCGAAAACCGTATGCCTGGGCAATAATATTTTGCGCATTGAAATCGCCGCCATTGCCTTGTTGTCACGCCTTATTTAGTCCGGGATTCCATATTCGTATGCAAATTCAGGGGCAATAACCCTTCTTTTACGTCCATCAGCTCCCGCTATTTCCTTGTTTATTTGTGTCTATACTTTGTAGAGGAAGGGTCATTTATCAACAATTAATACTGTTGCAAGGTATTGAATTATTCTAATGAGATCCACCGACACACTGCGCCATTTTCTGTTTGAGAATTCTTCTGTTCGAGGAGAAATCGTTCATCTTGATGCCAGTTGGCGTGCCGTTATTGCCCAAAAAGAATA
>CAJVXG010000063.1 GCA_913009215.1 uncultured Gammaproteobacteria bacterium
CTTATCGACTGCTTTCGCATCAGGGGGTTTCAGGCCGTGGCAAGAGACCATCATAATACCGATAGTCAAACAAAGGACGAGTCTGGGGCATCAATGCAGGCCTGTCATCGGGAATCCTGGATTCGGTACCTATTTCACCTTGCTGGCAATAACCTTGCCCGTTTTTCTGTCGAACGTCTCATCCGGGGTCAGGGTACGGCGCAATATCCAGCCTTGCTTGGTATAGCGAAAGAAGAATCGGACCTCATGCAGGCTCTTGCTGCCGCGTTCCAGGGCGTATTTCGCGGTAGATACAGCAACCGTATTATCTTTATTGGTTTCATGTTTGTATCGAAAACCATATAAACCCTTACCCTTATGGTTGCGGGCGGCATGTTGCTCCAGCGCCTCTGCGGTCAGAAAGCGTAACTGTGCATAGACTGAGGACTTCTCATCCGGTTCCTTGAAGGGATGGGCCTCGGCTACCTGGTTGAGCCCGAGTGCCCGTAACAAACGCCATTCACCCTGTTTAACAAACTGGTATCTTTTGCCCTGAACCGCACTCTCCCCTACCTTATATTCAATATCCAGCGAACCTGTTAGTGTCTTCTTTGGATCTCTGGAGCTAGACGAATCATAACGGACGTCATAATATTTAATGTCTTTGATGTCCTGGGTTGGATCTTGCTTCATCACACCCAATAAGGCCAGGTAGCGCAGATTCTCAAAATTATCCCGCGCTAAATCGGGGGTACCGTCGGTCTTCAGGCGGAATCCCTTGATCTCGGCCCTGAAGGTACCGGCAATCTCACTATGCTTCTTGGATGGCAGTTTCAAATAAATCTTGCCAATAATCCTGTTGTTCTTCTCACCAGAAAAAACCAGGGTCATAGTGTAGTCACGCACAAAGATTTCTGTTTTCGGAATGTTCTTGCCTTTGACCTTGTACTTCAGATGTACATGGGGAATCGTGCCCATCGATACGCCTCCGGACTTCACCGTATAGGTTTTATCAAACGGAATTTCCCATTTCTCTGTGAACAGGAAAATGGTCACAGACCGGTCCGGAAAGAAATCTTTACCCTGTCTCAGTGTCAGTATGCCGTTCTCTATAGTGGCCTGCTGCATAGTAAACTTCTGATCACTTAATTTGCCATGCAATGGCTTATTGGGGATATCGATACCAGGCCGAGCTTTGCCATCATCACCCGGCCTGGTATCAACCAACGGTTTTTGGTCCTTGCCCAGGATGCGGTCAATGGTGGCCATTACAAATTCGGCGCCGCCCTGGAGATAAATATAGGCAGCGGCGCCCAACAGTAATAATAATAGGATTAATGGAATCAGACGGCCTGCAGACATGGCTTTCTCTCTTTATTTTATTTAAATCAATGATATAACAATAAAAGTAGTAGGCATGCGATCAAGATGCAACCACCGGTACAACATATCCGGGATCTTCAGAATCCCCCCGAGTCCGAGTGCCTGAATATCAGGTCACCAGAACCGGATATAATGGCCCCGCAAATAAGCGTTATGTGCAATAGCGTAGCTACTACCTAGCTCATGATCATGCGATAAGATGGCCTGCCGGATATCCGCGCCATTTCAGCCCCCGGCTTATTTTGCTTATTTGCAAGTAAGCCATGAAATATAGCATCTACGATAGTTTGCCCGCCTCCTGAAACCACCAGTCAAACCAGAATAATACGCTCCTCCACAATGGTTTATGCAAGCATTAGGGAATCTCACCAAGGAATGTTTTTAACTGCTGTTTGTAAGCTCGGCGATTCAGCAGAAATCCTTCGTTATGCCCTCCCGCAAGTCTGGCAAATACCTTCGGCTGTTTTGCCGCATTGTATAGGGCCACCCCCTGCTCGAACGGGATAATATCATCATCCGGACTGTGCAGTATCAATAACGGGCTGTTGATTTGTGCTATCTTGTCGACAGTTCGATAGTGATAGCGCAACAATAGACGGCTGGGAAACCAGACAAATAGTTGATCTGCCATATCCCTGACTGAACTAAAACTCGATTCCACTATCAAGGCAGCGGGGGTCTGACGGGTCGCCAGATCGACGACAACCGCACCACCCAATGATCGACCAAACAGTACGATTTGACGTGCCGTAAATTTCCGGGTTTGGGTCAGATAGCGCCAGGCCGCATCAATATCACGGTAGGTACCGACCTCGGACGGCTGGCCTGCACTTTTGCCGTAGCCACGATAATCAAAAATCAGCACATTGAAACCAAGCTCATGGAATATGCGAATACTATCGAGTCGATGGGAGATATTCCCGGCGTTGCCGTGTGCAAACAATATCACCTTGTGCGATCCGGCGCGTGGGATATACCAGGCCGACAGCCTGACCCTGTCACTGGTCATCAGGCTTACATTTTCATATGGCAATTGCTCACGATCCGGTGTGGTGACCCACTCCTTGACGGGATAATAGATCAGTGATTTCTGTTGAGAGTATATATAAATACAGGCAATGACATAGGGGATGATAATTATCACCAGCAACAAACGAGCGATACGGGATAGTATATTTCGCAAACTGTAGTCTGGACAGGTATTAGGAGGACGGTTGCAGCAGCAAACGAATATCGTGTTCCAGGTCTGCAACAGAACTGGTTTCTCTGGCCATCAGACGGAGCCGTCCCTTGCCGTCTTTAATGAAAATAAAACCGGAATGATCGACTCTTCGGTGCTGATGTTTATGTTGGCCACTGGCCTTCTTTGCAACAATGGCAACCTTATACTCCTTCTGTACCTCACTGATCTCCCGTGGATTACCGGTTAACCCGATAAAACGTTTGTCAAACTTGTGCAGAAACTCACGTAGGCGCTTTGGTGTATCGTACCCGGGATCAACGGTAACAAATATGACCTGAACCCTGTCTGCCAGCTTGCCCAAACGTTGATTCAGTCGAGACAGCTTATAGAGTGTCGGTGCACAAATATCCGGGCAGCTGCTGTAGCCAAAAAACAGGATAACCACTCTGTCGCGAAATGACTGTAGATGGATCCGTTTACCATTATCGGCCGTAAGCTCGAAGTCCTTACCCCAGCTGACACTGCTGATATCCGTACTCCTGAATTCCGGGGGCTGGTTGCAGGCAGACAGGAATAAAGTGGCCAGGGAAATAACGGCCAGCAGCCTCACATTTATTTCCACAAATATCATTTGTGATTAGTAGAAAGCAGATTGCAGGGCTTCGGTTATAAAAATAACGTAATGATCCAGTAGCAACAGACCAAAAATAAGTGCCAGGTACTGGATAGAATATATGAATGTTCGTCTCGCCAGTTGATCGCTGTACTGTCGATACAGTTTCCATGCATAGTAAACGAAGACGACATTCAGCGGAATCATGCCGATAAGATAGAACCATCCGCTCATTTTAGTGGCGAAGGGCATAATGGTGACGGCAAACAGCACAACCGTGTAGAGTAAAATATGCAACCGGGTAAAATCATTGCCATGGGTTACGGGCAACATGGGAATCCCTACCTTGGCATAATCCAGCTCCCTGTACAGGGCCAGTGCCCAGAAATGAGGTGGTGTCCAGACAAAGATAATCAGGAACAATAACAAGGCATCGGCACTGATCTCACCAGTAACCGCGGTCCAGCCCAGAACCGGTGGCGCTGCGCCTGCGGCACCGCCAATGACGATATTTTGCGGCGTCGCCCTTTTCAGGTACATGGTATATATAATGGAATAGGCCACCAGTGATGCGAATGTCAGAACGGTGGTCAGCAAGTTTACTTTCCAAACCAGTATCACCATGGCAATCAACCCGGTGATCACGGAAAAGATGGCGGCCTGTCTTGTACTGAGCTGTCCCATCGGCAACGGTCTCTTTTTCGTCCGCTGCATAATGCCGTCAACATGCTGGTCGAGGATGTGGTTTATACAGGCGGCCGATCCTGCCGCCAGACCGATACCGATAGTGGCAAAAACCAGTATCTCGATGGGCACCATCCCGGGCGTAGCCAAAAACATGCCGACAACGGCCGTAAAAACAATCAGAGCCACTACACGGGGCTTGGTTAATTCGAAATATTCCCGAAGCGATGCCAGTAGTGCCGATTTCTCAGCCACGGTATCGGTGGGTGCGCTTTCACTCTTCATTATAAAAACTCAACAATCTAATATGTCTCATCATCTTCCACATGCATGGGTGTCGCCACATACCACAGGGTCAGAATACTCAACAACAGCAAAGCGGCCATTACACCATGTGCTACAACCAGAATTGACGGTAAATGCAGTACTACCTGAATCACTGCAAGTACCACCAACACCACCAGACATGCACTCATCATTAAACCATAGCGGCATAATTTGTCAGGCTGACAGCGTCTTAAAACATAAACAGCGAGGATACCGATAAACGTCACTGTCAGTACCGCGCCAACACGATGCGCCATCTGGATGGCGGTCGTCGTTGCCAGATCAAGCTTGGCAAAACCCTCGCGACCAATATGCCAGAGATCAAAACCGGCCGTGTAATTCGCTTGTGGCCACCATTCCAGCTGACAGGTTGGAAAATCAGGACAGGCCAGGCCCGCCCGATTTACGGTAACCCAGGCGCCAAGCGCTATTTGCAATACAAGCAATACCAGCGAAATTATTATCCAGAACCGCAATCCAGAACTGGCATGTGGTGGTAATGGTTTCCAGAATATCTGTTGCCGCAGCAGTCCCCACCAAAGCAGCGCGAGTATGCTGATTCCTGACAGGATTTGCAATAATCCGGCAAAGGAACCGGGCCATTTAGCCGTTAAAGGCTGACTAATAGTAAAAATAATGTATAAAGCAGTAGCGCATAACCAGAATTTAAACCAGTGTTTATCGACCTGCCTCTCTTGCTGGTGTTTGCCCGCAAACAGCAACAAACTCAAAAAGAATGCCAGTAAGCCGTCCAGACTGTATTGCACTATGCTCCAACGATGCATAAATTTGATACTGTAGGTCGACAGAGTGCCCACCGCAGTGCGAAGAACATCCTGTGCGGCGGTGGACTCAATTTGTTTATCGGGACAACCAGGCCAATAGGGGCAACCGAGATCATAGGCAGAAAGTTGCGCAAAGTTGGCAAATATAAATGCAAGCAACGCCGCCCACCAACAGGCAACTAACAGGATAAAGTAAGGAGATATTTTATCCCGCACTATTGGTTTACCCTATTTTTGAGATCTTCAATAAGCGTTCCAGATCCTTGCGCATACCGGTTGGGTCAGCATCTTCCTGGTAATACATAAAGAAATTACCAATAGGGTCTACCATATAAATACGCGCCTTTCCGCCGGATAGAGACCCCGATTCCTTTGGTAGTTGAAACTGTTTTTTAACAAGTCTTGCGGTACGTCGATCAGC
The DNA here is from genome assembly GCA_913009215.1 of uncultured Gammaproteobacteria bacterium. Lineage (GTDB taxonomy): Bacteria > Pseudomonadota > Gammaproteobacteria > Acidiferrobacterales > CAJVXG01 > CAJVXG01. The sequence goes on from CAJVXG010000063.1 coordinate 5,376, forward strand.
CGACCAATAGCGAAACTTGAAATTTTTAATAATTGCAGAACCCGGCTTCCCTTGCATACTATAAATATAGACGTTTTGTATGCGTTTCATGTGCTTACCCTGAGTCAGACGTACCTGACGCATTTTATAAAGGCTGTCCTGGCACGATTTACCGCATTTCCCGGTCGCCACATAAACCATGCTCCATTTACCGCGCAGGTCCTTCAGGGAAACCGGCCGACCACGATTGTCCTTGAAAGACAGATTCTTTAATGGTCGGGCCCTTTCCAGCAAGCTTCCGTGATTGATACTGCCTTGTGGTCGCCAACCCATTTTATAGGCCACCGTCGCTGCAACAAATGGTAACGCACTAAGCGCCAGTACCAGAACGATCGACAAACGACTCTTGATCAGACCAGGGGGTGTACTACCCATTACTCTTCCTCGCTTCTTTGTGTAATTTCCACATCATCCTCACGTCTTGCGATGCGCCACGCCATAAGGAAATAACCGACAATGACGGCTAATGCCATTGTATACCAGGTGGCGGCATACCCCTGGTGGATAGAAACCATACGATCAAGCCGACGCCAGTTCCGTTTAAAACCACCGGCCTTGCTTCCGGGGTCCAGCAATACCACCACGGGTTGTACCGGATAGGATACGGCATCACGGAAACGTTTTATATCCATGGTCTGCCACAGCGTAGACCAGTCACCTTTTATAATCTCTTTTGGGCGACGCAATACAAACCTCTTCCCGGGAACAGTAGCAATACCAGTGACTTCAACTACCTTGCCGGGGGTTGGTAACACCGGCAACTCCTTTCTGCTCAACCCCAGAGGTATCCAGCCACGATTTATCAAGACCCTGGTATTGCTGCCGCTAATCTTCAATGGAGTAATAACATGATAACCGGCACGCCTGGTATTAATCCGGTTGTCCAGCAGGATCTGATGTCGTGTTTCATAGGTACCGCGCACGACAATACTGTGAAATTGTAATTTATCGGCATCAACCACTTTTCCCTTCAACTTTATTGCCGGCGCCAGACCCTTTTTATCATAGGCCTGCTGAATGGCCTTTTTTTGTTTGGCCCGATCCAGTTGCCAGAACCCCAGGCCCAGAAATACCAGCAACAATAGCACTGCCAGGACGGTGGGCCAGAATGTGAACTTGATAACCGGTCTTTTTTCCATGGTCTTTGGCATAATGTATGACGCTTGTCCCGGGGTAACGTATACTTCCGAACCGAGCCAAAATGATGTAATGACGATGTATCGCTATTTTGTATTTCTGATGATGGCCCTGATTGCCCTCAGCCTGTTCTCGGCACTGTATCACCTCTTTAAAGGCGACGACAAAAATAATCGCATGGTCAAGGCACTGTCCTGGCGAGTTGGCCTGTCTATTACGCTGTTTCTTATCCTTGCCGGTGTACAGTATTTCTTTGGCATCAATCCTCGCGGGTAGCTCCTGCACATCCCTGCGCCCGCGACACTAGTGAATCCCTTCACGTCGCACTAGTCCGAATCTCCGTGCATAAAAAAATACGGCTCCTCCGCAGAAATCGCAATGAATATAATAATTTTTGACGCAAAGACGCGAAGGCGCAAAGAAAAGAAAAAACCATAGGGCCGGCTTCCAGCCAGCCTTGAAATGAAGTATTTTTTGTTTTGGCGGTCTGAAAGACCACCCTTGGATATTTCCTTTGCGCCTTCGCACCTTCGCGTTAAGGTTTTGTCTTTGCGTTTATGGTTTTTCTGTTTCGCAATACCCCGCATATTTTCCTGAAGAGCCAAAAATGCTGCCCAGTGGGCAGCATTTTTTTAAAGCTTGTTTGCGTATCCGTTTACAACATGTAGACAAAGATAAACAGGAACAACCAGACCACGTCAACAAAGTGCCAATACCAGGCAACACCTTCGAAACCGAAGTGTCGATCGGCCGTAAAGTGGCCCATGATGGAGCGTCCCAGGATAACAATCAGCATAATCGTGCCCAAGGTAACGTGAAAACCATGGAATCCGGTAAGCAGGTAAAATGTAGAACCATAGGCACCGGATTTCAGGGTCAGGTTCAATTCATTCCAGGCATACACGTATTCATAGGCCTGCAGACTCAGGAAGGTGATACCCAGTACCACGGTCAGGAACAGACCAGTGACCAACTGGGCACGATTGTTCTTCTTCATGCCCCAATGGGCCCAGGTCACGGTGACCCCGGAAGACAGCAGGATCAGGGTGTTGATAAACGGGATACCCCAGGCGCCCATAGGTGCAAACTGGTCCGGACCGGATGGGACGCCCCCTGCTTCGATCGCGGTTTGTCCGCCAGGTCCCGCGGTTGGCCATGCCGCATCATAGCCGGGCCAAATCCATTCCGCATCACCAAGCCAGGTCACCGAGAACTGACGTACATAAAACAAGGCGCCAAAGAAGGCGGCAAAAAACATGACCTCGGAGAAAATAAACCAGCCCATACTCCAGCGAAAGGAGCGGTCGACCTGTGCATTATAAGTACCGGCCTCACTCTCACCGATCACCTGACCAAACCAACGCGCGACCACGAAGATGATGAGCCCGGCACCCAGCAGCATCAACCATAAACCGATACCAATGCCGTTAAGCTTGAGAACAAAACCCAGAGCCAATGAGAACAGACCGGAGGAAACAATAATCGGCCATGGACTCGGTTCGGGCAGATAGTAACTACCTTTTGCGGACATACTTATATCCCCTTGTTTAACATTAATTTTAAACCAGAAATCTTCAAGCCTGGGTCCTATTGGTGATGTGCGTGGTTGTTTACACCACCATGGCTCGCAAACTCAATACCGCTGCTCTTTCCTTTACTGTATTTCTTCACTGACGCCTTGTCTGTATTAAAAAATGTATAAGACAGCACCACGG
>CAJVXG010000064.1 GCA_913009215.1 uncultured Gammaproteobacteria bacterium
TATAGTTCCTTGTCCCTTGCCTTTGTAGTTCCACAGAGTGTACTTTTTCACTACATCAATAGTACCCCGCCTTTTGTTAATGCCTTGCAGACATCATTGACGGCATTTACCCACTTCAGGCCCCCAGCCTAAGCAAGACCCGTATTGTTTTACCTTACACCAGCTGTGTTGGTGTGCCTGTTTATATATTGTTTTGGAGTAAATGATGACTGCAAAAGAGCATGAGAATGATCTGGAGATGGCGAATTCGGATGAAGAGCAAGACTCCACGGATAGCAATCCAACGACGCGACGAAGTTTTCTGAAGAAGGCTGTGGCAATCACTGGTGGTGCTATAGCGGCCAGCACTGCCCTGGGTGCGCAGGCGGCGTCCAGGACTGCTTCGCATGCCGGGCATGGAGCGCATATGCATCAGGGCAATAAATACGGCAGCATGATGTTTATGAAAAATCACAAGATGAAACCGGGCAACATTATTAACCCGCCCGGTTCGCCTGCGGATCATGAGGTGAACTACAAGGAATTTGATATCGAAATCAATATTTTTAAACATGAGATATTGCCCGGTGTCAAAATTCATATGTTCGCCTTTAATGGCCAGGTGCCGGGGCCGGAATTTCATGTCACCGAAGGTGACTGGATCAAGGTCAATTTCACCAATAAAACGGAGGAGATGCACACCATCCACTGGCACGGCATCACTTTGCCGTACACCATGGATGGCGTACCCATGGTGACGCAGGATCCGGTGCACCCTGGTGATACCTTTGTTTATCGCTTTCAGGCCAAGCCCTCCGGTACCCGCTGGTATCATTGTCACTGGGGAACGCCCTTGCATGCCAGTCATGCCATGCACGGCGCCTTTATTGTGCATCGTAAAAACGAACCATTAAAGAAGCGGTTTCCATACGCGCGCGATTACACCCTGGTGCTGGAGGCCTGGGATATCAATTTTGCCCGCGAGGAAATGAACGGCCTGCTTGAGGGCATGAAAGAAGTCAATTTATTAATGCGCCAGGGCAAGCTGGATCCGATTACGCATGGCTTTTTTCGTGATTACAAGGAATTTCTCGAAGCCGTCAAAACCGGAAAATATATACCGCCATACATACAGAGCCGCTCTTCGGGTGTGCCCGTTAATTTCAACTTCTTCGGCATCAATGGAAAATCCTATCCGGCGACCAAACGTATCGGTATCAAGCAGGGTGAGTGGATCCGGGTGCGAATGATCAATGCCGGTGGCGCCAGTCATCATATGCACCTGCATGGCCATGATTTCTGGTGGGTGGCACAGGACGGTAACGATCTGCCCGAGCCACGGCGGCTGAATACAGTGCATGTCGAACCCGGCGCAACCTATGATGTCATGGTCTATGGTGACAATCCGGGGTTCTGGACCTGGCATGACCATAATACCCTGCAGGCGCGAAATAATGGCATTTACCCGGGCGGTATGTTGACCGTGCTGGCCTATGAAGACTTCACGCCTACTTATGTCCCATCGGTATCGGTAGACCAGTAACGATTTGAATGAGGAAGAAAAATGAAACGTTTAAGATTTTTATTACCGGGCTATATGGTAGCCATCATAATGACCTTGATAACACCGTTGGTGCAGGCACTGGAAGTGGATCGCGAAGTCAGTCCCCGGCTGACACTGGGCGGTCGTCTTATTGCCACGCCATTCTATGCCACCACCAAGGGCGCCCCTGGAATCAGGGACGGCAGCCAGAGCCAGGTGGATATTTCCGACTCGGGCCTGTTGTTTCGTTTTGACAAACGTATCTACAGCAATAAGGCCATTGCTGGCGCGATCGTTGGCTTTACCAAACCGGATCAGGACGATGATCTGAAAGACGATGTCTATTTTCATCACCTCTATGGATTCCTGCAGAGCCAGCGATTCCAGGTGGTGTTGGGCCGGACGCGCTTGCGTAACACCTTGCTGGAATTCCCTACCTTGCGTGACGATGATCTGATCGACTATACCCATGTACCCAATGCGTCATCGTTTGCCGAGAATGACCAGTACCAGATATTTGGTACCCAGATGGCCTTTGACTGGTATCTCGATAATCGCAACAACGCCATTTCGGTCTGGCTCAGCGGTCGCATGGAAACAGATTTGGCGGGAAAGCCATTGCAGGAATTTAACCTGAACACCTTTGGGTTTGGCTGGAACTATCAGGTTTCGGAAGATATGCAGTATGTCAAACGCTTGCGTCAGGCCGGCGTCTATCTGGAAACACAAAAGATTGATGTAAATACCGGTGACAATAGTATGAACGCCATTATTGCCGGTGCCGAATGGAACCTGAATCTGAATCCGCCAAAGAGCTGGTCGGTGGCGCTGCAGGCGATTTATAACGAAGGTATCGATGGTGCTACCATTGCTACTCATATTGGTCGGGCACGCTCAAAGTACAGAGCAGTGACTATGGCATTGCGCTATACCTCCCGCCCTAAATTGTTGACTCGTTCGCAGACCGCTATCATTTTTGGCTACAAGGATTTTTCCGGGTTCTCTAACGCCAGCCAATACAGTATTGCACCTAGTTATGTTTATCGTCTGGGCCAGGGGATCGATCTGGTGGCACAGTATATTTACACTAAACGTGATAGTGCGCTGGCAGTGGCTACGGGTACAGAGCGTGAACATGTACTCCAGGCCGGTATTGTTTTCAGTTTTAGCAAGAGGTTTGATGACAATATTGGTGAGCGGGATTCCATTCTGAACATTGAACACGGTTATATTCGTTAAGGGGAGGTGGAGATGAAAATACAGATATTGCAATGGAGTTTGATAGTGGCTCTGGGCGTTGTGGTGCTCCCTGTATTGGCTGCTAAAACAGACCAGCACAAACAGCATCAACAGCCATCAAAGAAGATTATGCGTGGCAAAATGGATCATAAGCAACACCAACCCAGGCGAAGCGGTGGTCTGAAGGTCTTGTCCAGGATGCCGGACAGCGGCAAGTCACGGGAGGCCGGTTTTGATGGTCGCTATGCCATGGAGTCGACCACGGTGCCATCGAAGATGGCGAATCGATGCGCCTTGGCCAGTCGTGGCATTATTATGCTGGATAACCGGTCCTGGAAGTTATGTGGTGGTAAACCAGGAAGCACCCCATCAGCGCCAATAAAGGCAAGAAAAGCCAAACATCATCGTCATTAGGTAATAAACGGTTGACGGGCCCCGTCAGGTGGCCCCGTCAAACCGTGGTTTGCTATTTATTGCTTCTCTTCGGGCCGGTACAATCTGTGCTGGTCTGGAAAGAGCTATAAATTATGGGATTCAGGATACGATTTTTCGTACTGTGTTTGTTACTGGCACTTGGGGCCTGTCAGCAATCTGATCAGGATGCCGGACCTGTAGATGCGCAGCCCAATGACGTTACCCAGTTACGGATGCGCCATTTCCCGGCCGAACGGGTGGCGCGCGGTGCCAGGCTGTTCAAGCAGCATTGTGCCCAGTGCCATGGCCCCGAAGCCCAGGGTCACCCGAGCTGGCAAACCCCAAGCATGAAATACGCGGCGGCGCCACCGCTCAATGGTACCGGCAACGACTGGAAACGATCCCGCGTTGAGCTGATTTTTACTATTCTGAATGGCGCCAGCAGGGATGGAGTGGCGGTGATGCCGCCGTGGAAAAACCGATTGAGTCGCCGTGATACCGAAGATCTGATGATCTGGTTCCAGGCCCTGTGGCCCGCAGAGGTATACAAGAAGTGGCTTGAGGACAACCCCGATAATCTGATGGCCAGTTCGGATAAGGCCAAAAAGCCAAAAACAGGCAAAACCATGGAGAAAAACAGCCAATAATGCTCCCTGGTCCGTCCAGGCAGATATCTGTCCTTAACAGTAAATCACCCCCTCCTCGCTACTTAAGTCATTGAATTTTCATGTAAATGGCCAGTGATCTATTGACCGCATAAGAACTGTCAGCTAAACAGAATGTATAGGATTCAGGTTTTTTGGCAGGTTTGTTGCATAAATACCCACATATATAACCGGTTATATATAATAAGTCTTGATAATTATGGGCCAGGGACCAGGCCGGCTGTTGGGACGGTAGCAGTGTTAAATCAAAAATAAAATAGTGACAACCATGGATCGTGACCGCCAATGAACAGGCCTCTTCTTTTACGAAACGGGAAAGCCGTTTTGGCTAGATATTTTGTTTTGGGTTTTTTGTTCTCCTTACCAATAAGCGTATTAGCCGATAGAAACGATGTCTTGACCGAAGACGATTATCTCGGCGATGTCCCTGTGGTGTTGTCGGCTACTCGTCTGAAACAACCCCGTTCCGATGCACCGGCGGCAATTACGGTCATAGACCGTAAAATGATCGAGGCCTCGGGCGCAATAGAGATTCCCGACCTGTTCCGTCTGGTTCCCGGATTCCAGGTATTGCGCGATGAGGATCAGCGCATTGCCGTGACCTATCATGGTTTCTCGGACAACCTCGCCCGGCGTCTGCAGGTACTGATCGATGGCCGTTCGGTATATTCCCCGTTTCTTGGTGGTGTTGATTGGGTTAATCTACCCATTGCTATTGAGGATATTGAGCGTATTGAGGTGATACGGGGTCCGAGCTCGGCAACCTATGGATCCAATGCCTTTCTGGCGGTGGTGAACATCATTACCCGGCATCCCCTGGAAAGCAAAGGCAATACGCTGGTAACGACCACCGGTGATTTGGGTACCCGCAAGGTGTTGTATCGGCAGGGTGGTGCCGCCGGGAAATTCGCCTATCGTTTCAGTGTCGGTTATCGCGAAGATGAGGGCATTCTGAATCTGCATGATGGGAAGGAGATTAATTTATTAACCTTCCGCGGGGAACATCAGTTTGATGCCAAAAATACCCTGGATATCCAGTTTGGTGTCAATAATGGTGACCAACAAACGGGCGATGGCAGTCAGAGCAATCCCTTCCGTGGCACTAAAACAAAAACAAATTTTCAGCAGGTCTTATGGCGTCATATTGTCAGCAACGATGAGGAATTTACTATACAGTTCTACCGTAATTATACTGATCTGAAAGACGAATATATTGCCACCATCGGTTTTTTAAATTTGCTCAATATTGAGAGTTATACTACGGAGCGATTCAATCTCGAATTTGTCCATAAACTGAAACCATCAAGGAATCTGCGTCTGGTCTGGGGTGCGGAGACACGGCTGGACCGAAACCGGGCCGAGGGCTGGTTTAATACCAAAAAATATCGTAGCAATAATACCAAGCGCCTGTTTGCCAATGCCGAGTGGAGCTTCCATCCGAAGTGGATTATGAATGCCGGCGCCATGGTAGAAGATAATACGTATACCGGAACCAACCTGTCGCCCAGGGTGGCATTGAACTTCAAGGTTACGCCGCGACACACCTTTCGCTTTGCTGTGTCCCGTGCCTATCGCATTCCAGGGGCCTTTGAGGAGCGTGTCAATGCGGTGCTGAAGCTGGTTGATGGTACTCCGTTAGATATCCTGGCTCTTGCTGATGGTAACGCCCGGCCAGAGGAAATCACGGAAACCGAGATTGGTTATAGCGGCGAATTCCCGAAACAGAATACGCGTGTGGATTTCAAGCTATTTTACAGTCGTATCAAGGATGTAATAGTGCCTGCTACCGATAATGCCTTTCCGGACCTCCTCTTTGGCGATGGTCAGGCCGCTGTTTTTATCAATGGCGGCTCGGCCAGGATTGGTGGCGCCGAGATAGAGATACAATGGAAGCCAACACGTAAAACCAGGATTCATGTCACCGCCTCCTATGCCAGGAATCGGGGGGATGCACTAACCGACATTAACCCGGTTGCCGTGATTCCTACGGATCGGTCTACGCCAGTGTTGACACAGAGTGTCATGATCATGCACGAATTCCCCAGGCGCTGGCATGCCAGTGTCGCCTGGTACAAGGTATCCAAGGTGACTTACTTTGGTGCCGGTGACGATACCGGTGGCTACCATACCGCCGATTGGCGTATTGCGAAAAAATTGGGTCGGGGCAAAACCAGGGCGGAGATCGCGCTAACGGGACGCAATATCGGCAAGGAATATTTTGATTACAACAAGAACTATATTTTCAAGAAGCAATTTTATTTGACGCTCAAGCTTAATTTTTGATTTACAGACAATGCACCAATATCAGGACAAAGGGACGTGCCGCGCACATTTGCCATTCATTGGCAAATGCACTTCTTTATTTTTCATAATCTCTCTGATTTTTTTATGCACATTTTCTGTCAAGGGCTATAGCGCCAGACAGGAAACTGTGCTGATTGTGTCCAGCAAGACCACCGGGGCTTATGCTACTGTCATAAATGAAATCAGGCAGAAGGTCAGCAATCCCAGAATCCGGATTCGTGTTGTTGCGGCCGATGACTTTAGCAAATCGCAAATTACGGCCTCGGGTCAGAGAGTGAAGCTGGTTGTCACAATTGGTACCTCGGCAGCCAGGCAGGTACAAGGGCAGGATACCCCGGTCCCGGTACTGAATACATTGATACCGCGTGAGACCTATAATCTGATTCGTGGTATTTCAGGGACACAATCTGCATCTGATCCAAAGCACTCGGTCATTTTTATTGATCAGCCGCTTTCCCGACAGATCCGCCTGGTGCGCATTGCCTTACCAAAATTTAAACGGGTCGGCGTTATACTGGGACCGCATTCGAGAAAATTAAAAAAAGATGTACAGCATGCGGGTCGACTGGGCGGCGCCAATCTCTTTATCGAGGAGGTAAACAGTGAAAAGGAGCTGGTATCGTCTTTGTCCAAACTGCTCGATAGCGTTGATATCGTCCTGGCGATTCCGGACAAGAGGGTCTTTAATCGGCGCACAGCCCGTAATCTTCTGTTGATCTCCTATCGGCAAAAAGTGCCGCTAATGGGCTACTCAAAGGCGTATGTAAATGCCGGCGCTTTGCTGGCTGTGTACTCTACCCCCAGGGAACTCGGCCAACATATTGCCGAAACCATATTATTGACTGCGACCACCAGGCAATGGAGATTACCGCCGGCACAGTTTCCCAGGTATTACTCAGTTGCGGTAAACGAGCGCGTGGCACGATCGCTTGGTATCTATATTGATAGCGAGAGCGTGCTGGAGAAAAAACTGGGGTCGGGTGGATAATTCGATATGAGAAACTGGGGCATCAAGACCAAAGTATTTCTTCTCGCGCTGATACCGGCGTGCGTTATTACGCTGGTGCTGGGCACCTATTTCATTAGCATACAAATCAGTGACCTCAACAAATCACTGGAGGAGCGCGGTTATTCCATAACCCGCCAATTGGCGCCAGCGGCAGAGTACGGCATCTTTGTAGGAAACAAGGGTATGTTGAATAGCCTGGCCAATGTCATTCTGAACGAAGCGGACGTCCGTTCTGTCACCATTCATGATATTGATGGCAAAGAGGTGGTGCGGGCCGGTATGCAACCTCAAGCCTTTGTAGCATTTACTAGCAAGAATGCATCTGCAGGCATGAGGGTCTCCGATAACAGTAACGCCTATATTTTTCGTGCACCAATTATCCAAAGCACCACCGTTATTGATGATTTTGAGACCGGCGATGCTGAAACCGGGGGTGCTAAGATACTGGGATGGGTTTACGTTGAATTATCCAGGACCTCTACCAGGGCGCGCCAGGTCAATACTATTACACTAAGTTTGGCCATTACCCTCCTGGTGCTGGTTATTACTGTCATTCTGGCCCGTCGTTTTGGTTATGATGTCAGTGACCCTATTGTTACCCTGACCAGCGCGGTAGAAAAGATCGAGCGCGGTGACCTCAATGCCCAGGTTAAAACCAGAGCCGGCGGCGAGCTGAACACACTTGAGAAATGTATTAACTCGATGGCGATATCGCTTAAGCGTGCCCAGGAGAATTTACAGGAACAGGTCAATTTTGCGACCTCAGAATTGCGACAGACCCTGATAGAGCTGGAACGAAAGAACGAGGAGCTGGAACTGGAGCGCGCCAAGGCCCTTTCTGCCAATACCGCCAAGAGCCAGTTCCTGGCGAACATGAGCCATGAGCTGCGCACACCTTTGAATGCGATTATTGGATACAGCGAAATGCTGGAAGAGGATGCCGCTGATGATGGTCTTGATAATTTAGTCCCGGACCTGAAGCGAATCAATACGGCGGGCAGGCATTTGTTGACCCTGATTAATGACATCCTGGATTTATCCAAGAT
>CAJVXG010000065.1 GCA_913009215.1 uncultured Gammaproteobacteria bacterium
ACTGTCAACGCGGTGGCACAGGCGCTACTGCGTAGCGGTGCCGCCGAGGTACGTGTCTGGGTACTGGCCCGGGCCTGACTGTCTAGAACGAAATAGCGGGCAGTGTCAGAAACCAGATCAGGGTAGCGATTACAAATGTGCCGCTAACGACAATAATGCCACCCCACAATCTGGGCCGAGCACGAATATAATCGTCGAGGCCAGAACGCATAATATCCAGCGGCTTCGATGGCTTGCGACCGGATACCCAATCATTGGCCCTGGCAGACACCCGCATTAACCATGCCTTTTTAAAGAGTGCCGCCAAGCCGACAAACAAGGCCAATACCGCACCGAGAACAATAATCGTCATCATGGTCGACCACAATATTTCCCACCCCGGGTGTTGTGTGTCCTGGGCATTGAATATCGTGGCAAGCAATTGACCACCGTGGGCAACGCTGGTCTTTGCCAACAATAACGAGACCTTTATTAAAATAATAACGGCCGCCAACAAAATGACGCCCCCAAAAATACGTGGGTGCTTAAGGCTATATTGGTCACTATCGATCATCGACTCCATCGGTCTGATAACCTGCCGTGAGGAAATCCATCGATCGGTAATAGTGGTAATCATCGATAGCCTGGAGGGCGCCAACAGCAACAACAACCCGACCGCCACAGCCAGGACGCTGCCAATAATAAGAAACCAGACAACCATATTCACGAAATCGCCAAAATTCATTTGTCCTCCCTGGTATATGTCCCTGGGTCGCTTTCAGAAACTATTTTGTAAGAATATACCACGCACATCCCGGTCAAGAAGCCCGCCACAGACCAAAATCGGCCAAAAAACGCTATTGTAACGCCCAACGGTGCCATTTTAGGTGAAAAACCGGTAAAAGACCTAAAAATAGTGCTAATTAAAGATATTACAATAACCGACCATAGCGCCAATACGGTGGGTACGGGTCCTGCGCCACAATAGTGCCCAAAAATACACAAGTTTGGGTATTGGTTCGGATCTCTGGCCATCAATCCAGCAAAACCACGTCGTCCGACGCCCCAATACGGAGCCATACTGGCCGCATAAACCAGCACCCGATCCTTTTTATTAATTAATCGGGTGCCGGACTAGGCGAATCCGGTAACTTTTTGCAACATCGGCTTGCCTGTCGTGGTCAGCTCAAGATAAGCCAAACCGTAAATACCAACGTATGTAAACCTGTAAGTTATTAATTTCTTTATATATTTTAGGCAGCTTTGTGCTACTGCCGGTTTGGTACATAGTTTGCAAGTTAACGGTTATATCGCGCTGCCCGGATTGCTTACGCGACCAGTGACTCCCGGGTAACGCCGTACCCTTAACACCTGAGAACATTGAGGTATTAAAATGGAATTTCAGAAAACCGAGCGTGCCAATAATTTCAAATCCGAATTCCTGTCTCGTATGAGCCACGAACTGCGAACCCCCTTGAATGCGATATTTGGTTTCGCACAACTGTTACAAACCAATGAAGAAGAGCCTCTTAGCCAAACACAGGAACACGATATTGCTGAAATTATCAAGGCCAGTCAGCAACTACTGGAAATGATCAATCAGCTGCTCGATTTGTCACGTATTGAAAATGGACAAGTCGAACAGGACACCAAAATTATCAATGTCAGCAAGTTGGTTGCAGATTATGTTTATCAGATATCGCGTAGTGTTGCATCAGCAAAACAGATTACCATACGTAATCAGATTTCAGATCCGGATTTGTATCTGCTGGCCGATCCCAGCTGTTTCCGTCAAATTATGACAAACCTGATTAGCAACGCCATCAAGTACAACCACGATGGTGGTGCGGTCACCATTGACTCTGTATCGTCAAACCACAATACCTGGTTACGTATTCAAATTAGTGACACCGGTCCCGGTATTTCCCAGAGTCAGATTTCGAAATTGTTTAAACCTTTTGAGCGCCTGAGTGCCGGGGATACTGAAATTGAGGGTATTGGCATAGGGCTGTCAGTAACCAAGCTCCTGGTCGAGGCCATGGGTGGCGATATCGGTGTCGACAGCATACCCGGGCAAGGCAGTACCTTCTGGTTTGAATTACCATTAACCCGGAAAACAGAAACAGCGCCGAATCGCGCAGCAGAAATTTTGCCCCTGGCGCCGTCAACACAACATCATCTTAAGGTACTGTATATAGAAGATAACCCGTCCAATTTAAAATTAGTACGAGAGTATCTGGAACGTCATAAGCACATCACCATGATCACGGCGCGAACCGCAGAGCAGGGGCTGGAATTGGCTGAAACCCGGTCTCCCGACCTTATTCTGATGGATATCGGGCTGCCCGGTATCGATGGCTACCAAGCCCTGGAAATATTACAAACCGTGGAAACCACCCGAAATATACCTGTGGTGGCCATCAGCGCCAATGCCCTGCCGATCGATATAGAAAAGGGTCTCGCTGCCGGTTTTAAGACCTACCTGACCAAACCGATAAGCCTGGAGCAACTAACCGATACCATTGAGCAGGTTCTGGCCGCCTGACTGAACGCTGCGGTTGGCGAAATCGGAGGTTTATCGGACTGTATACCTTCAGCAAACCTCGAAAACCCGCGGTTAAAATATTCAATTGGCCTGCCTGGTAGAAAAAAGCCACTTCATGGCATATATTTATCTTAGAAACGGTATATTTACCCGATCGCAGGCGGCGAGGAAATAACCGGTCTTCGTACATCGCCACAACGACAGGCAGTCAGGGAGTTTTAGTGTTATGGACATTGCCTTACAGTTCATTGAAATATTTTCCAAACCCCACAGTGTTTCCGGAAGATGACGGAAACACTGCCAAAAATACTAATCGTAGACGATATGGCCACCAACCGTGCGTTGGTCAAGGCCATGCTTAAACCCGCCAATTTTCTTATAGATGAGGCCGCCTCCGGTGAAGAGGCGCTCGATATGGTTGTGGATAATGAATACGATGCGATTCTGCTCGATGTGCTGTTGCCCGGTATCGATGGTTTGCAATTCTGTCATAAGCTGCGACAGGAACTGCACCAAACCCTGCTTCCGGTCATCATGCTGACGGCACTCAGCAGTCCTGATGATATTGTCAATGGCATGGCAGCGGGTGCAACCGACTACATTACCAAACCCTTCAACGGTGCCGAACTCACCGCACGGATTCATGCCGCGATTGACCATAAGCATTTAACCGATCGACTGGACGATACCGAGTCGGTGCTGTTTGCCCTTGCCCGAACGGTTGAGGCCAAGGACAAGACCACGGGCGATCATTGTGATCGTTTGACCCATATGAGTCAGGTCTTCGGTCATACCCTCGGGCTGAACAAGGAAGAACTGCATTGCCTGCGTCGTGGCGGGGTATTGCACGATATCGGCAAACTGGGGATTCCCGATTCGATCCTGATAAAGGATGGTCCCTTGACCGATGAGGAATGGAAAATCATGCGGCAACATACCGTGATCGGCGAACAACTCTGCGCGCCGTTAAAATCCATGCGCCATACCGTGGATATCGTCCGTGCACACCACGAGAAATGGAACGGTTCCGGTTATCCAGATGGGCTCCAAGGCAGGAAGATTCCGCTCTTGGCCAGAGTATTCCAGATCGTTGATGTTTTTGATGCCCTGTCATCGGTACGACCGTACAAAAAGGCCTTCCCGCTTGAGAAAACCATCAATATCATGGAATCGGAAACCAAAAAACAATATTGGGATCCGGAGCTAATGGCGGAATTCCTGAACATAGTCCGCACCAGGCATGACGAGCTCATGATCAGTGAAACGACAGTCGCCAATGACCGAAGCTTGCAGATATTTGCCCAAATACAAGGCACCGGGGCACTGGACTGGGATAGAAACAAAAGCGACAAAACAGAGTAATTGGAAACCCGAACCTGGATTAAAAGCCCTGTTCAAACCCACAAATTCGTCAAACACGAAAGGACAAAAGGCTTAAGACCACTTAATTGATAGTACAGGCCACTGCCCCGCCACTGAGATCACCAATGTCTTTACAGGGCAGCACCATATCCGGTCGGCCCAGATGATAGCCCTGGGCGTAATCGACGCCAAGTTGTTTCAGAATCCTCAGGCTTTCCTCATTTTCGACGAATTCGGCAATGGTTTGTTTGCCCAGGGCCTGGGCTACTTTATTCATGGCATCGACAATGGCCCGGTCCACCGGGTTTTCGGCCAGATTTTTGACAAAACGACCGTCTATTTTGACGTAATCCACCGGCAGGTCCTGCAGGTAGGCAAAAGAGGAAAACCCGGAGCCGAAGTCGTCCAGAGCAGTAGTACAACCCAGTTGCTGCAGCTGTGCCAGAAAACCTACGGCCTTTTTCATATCCGATATTGCCACACTTTCGGTTACCTCAAAACAGATCGCCTCCGGGGGTAATTCGGTACGTTGTAATTTTTCCTTTATCAGTTGCAACACCGATTCATTGCCAATGGATTGCGCCGCCAGATTGATAGTGTATTTCAAATCGGGGTGGCATTGACGCTGAGCGACCAGGGTATCAATAGCATGGGCCACTACCCATTTGTCAATGTCGACCGACAGACCAAAGCGCTCCGCTGCCGGCAGAAACCCAAAGGGCATAATGACCTCCTGATCCTTACCCATCATCCGGATCAACACCTCATAGGTATTCGCACTACCGTCTGCTATCGACACAATTGGCTGGCAGGCCAGCACAAAGTAATCGTTCTCAATCGCCTCCTTGATACGCCGCGACCAACCCATATCGATAGCCATAGAGGTAACATCATCCTTATCCGCGGGATTGAACACATGAACCTGATTGCGGCCATTGCTCTTGGCCAGGTGGCAGGCAAAATCGGCCTGGGACAAGGCCTCCTCCGCCACGGTGATATCGGACTCGATCATGGAAGCGCCAATGGAACAACCTATATCGATGGCCTTGCCCTGGTATTTAAACGTAAACTCGGCCAAGGTGGTGCGAAACGATTCGGCCACGTACTCGACAAGCTTGTCATCGGCATTATGCAATAACACTATGAATTCATCGCCACCGAACCGGGCCAGCAAATCGGATTTGCGGGTGCGTTGTTGCAGTACCTGGGCAATTTCTATCAGCAGCAGATCGCCGGCGGCATGGCCCTCAGTGTCGTTAATAAATTTAAAATTATCGAGATCGATATACAGCAGCGCGTATTTTTCCCTGGTCTTTCGTTTTACCCGCTCGACAATGCGTTCCAGTTCGGTTTGAAAATAGCTGCGATTATGGAGTTTGGTCAGACCATCGTGCTCGGCCAGATCGCGCAGATGTTCTATCATCGCCTTACGTTCACTAATGTCGGCAACCACACCGGTATACATTCTTTTGCCTTTGAGTGTCATGCTGCTGATTTTCAGGGCCATCGGGAAAAACGAGCCATACCGATGTTTACCGGTGACCTCACCCTCGTGACCGATAAGACGTTTGATTTCGGTCCGCATGAAGTGTTCGATATAATTCCGGCGACGATCGGATTTGTTCGGAGGTGGTATCAGCAGGCTGATCTCCTTGCCAATAATTTCGGCTTCGGTGTAACCAAAAAGGGTTTCCGCAGCCTTATTAACGCTTTCAATTATGCCGTGCTCATCAAAAACAATGATTCCTTCCGCGGTACTGTTGAGGATGGTCTGTAGACGCTGCTGGCGGGAATTGACTTGCTCCCGCATATGCTGGAAGGCATCGATCAGGTCGCTGGTCTCCCTGGTGCTGCCATGGGTCAGGATTTCGTCCGCCTGGCCACTGGCCTCGGCCTTCAGTGCCCGGGCAACGCTATAAATCGGCCGGCGCACACCAAACTCAAAAAGTGCAAAACCGCAAAAGACAATCAAACTACCAGTCAAGGCTATGATCCAGATCGCTTTGGTGAGCTGATCGCCGGTGCTGGATAGCGATGCCACCTCCCGGGAGGTTGTCCGTGTCGCCTGATCCTCAATCTTGCGAATATCGGACCAGATGCGACGAAACAGCGGGGCGATGGTGTTTCGCATCATTGGCGTATCGGTACGCCATCCCCTGGAGAAAATAATCTTCCTGGCCTTGCGATACGATGCCAGCCATTGTTTATGCAACACCAACATCCGCAGGTAGCCGTCTTCCTGGTCAAATTCCAGAGGATGCCGTTTGCGAATCTGGCCAATCTTTTTCAGATTCCGGGCAATCCGCTCCGAGTACTGGAATATATTTCTTTCCTGGCCCAACATCCCCCTCACGGGATTGCCGAAAATACCGAAGCGATTGGAGACAATATTTCTGAAGGAACCGATCATTCGGACCCAGGCATAGCGGGTATCCGAAAAAAGCCGATACAGCTCGACCTGGTGTGGCAGTTTTTTATGTTCCAGGGCCTCGCTGATCGCCCGATTCGACTGACTAATAAAATTGTTTGATACCGGTAACATCTGATTCAACATAATGGGCATGGCCGGGAACAATTTGGCATTATCTGCCCTGGTTTGTATGACAACATGGGTGTCTTTGTTTAATTTTTTCAGATTTTGGCTCAGTACAATCAAATCTTTCTTGAAACGGGGTCGGCTATTGATCCATTCGCTTTGCAACAGACCTTTGGTGCGACTCTGCGCCTGATTAATATTAAAACGAAAATTCTGACGAGCCCGCTTTGTAGGCACCCGGAGAAAATCCTGTAGCGCCATCTCGGCATACCAGACGTCATCAACAATGGCCTTGATAGTACTGTTGATATCCTGGTGGGCCTTGGTGTTGGTAAAGCCCTGAGCCGTGGCCCGGTTGAGTTCGCGCTCGGCGAACCAGGCGGCGCCAAAAAGAAAAACAATGAACAACACGGCGATATATAAATATCGACCGCGTATGCTGGCCAGCCCGAATCTTTGCAGAAGTGGCTTGGAGCCGCTCTGGCCGGCTGACCGATCCGCTGACTGCTGTATATTTGTCGGCTGACTGGACATAAGGTTTGCCCTCGTTTGTAAAGTATAAAGCTGCATACTCCATGCCAACATCGCCGCAAGGGACAAGCCGGATAACGATCCACGAAACCTGTAAGTTATTGTTAGTAAGAGATAATATATCGTACTCGTTTTTGTCGTGGCCCTGGTAGCAATCGACCCTAATTCCACCGGCACGGAACCCTAGAGCGCCTCGAATGACTCCAGCAGGGCCTGCACGATCTTGGGGTCGAACTGCGTTCCGGCGCCGGCCTGCAGTTTCGCTTTGGCCTCTGTCTTCGTGATGGCCTGGCGCCCGGGCCAGTCGGCGATCATCGCCGCGTAAGCATCGGCCACTGCGAGAATCCGTGCAAGATACGGTAGCTCGTCGCCCTTGAGGCCATCGGGATAGCCTTGACCATCCCTGCGCTCATGGTGATGCCGCACCAAGGGGGCAATGTGGCGCAGTGCCGGTACCTGCTGCAGGAGTTCCGCGCCGGTGGCCGCATGGCGTTTGATGAGTTCCCACTCCTCCGGCGACAGCGAATCGGTCTTGGCAAGAACAGCGTCGGGAATGGTGACCATGCCGATGTCGTGCAACAGGCTCGCAAGCCGCAATGTCTCGCGCTCCTCGGGCGACAAAGCAAGTGTCTGCGCCAGTGTCATTGCGGTCCGCTCCACCATGTCCACGTGATTACGGAAGAACGGCGCCTTGCAGGAAACAGCGGTTACGATGGACAAGACGTTTTCCAGGCTCTCGGTTAACAACTCGACGATCAGACCCGGGTCCTTTTCGATACGCGCCTTAAGCGTCTCACGGTAGAGCACCACACGATTGCGCCCGGCCTGCTTGGCGATATACAGTGCCTGGTCCGCCCGGCTCACGACCTCTTTGGGGCTGGAGGCACAGGCAGGGTAACAGGACACACCAATACTTACGGTCACCGCGATCTCGCCACCACCGGGCAGACGAAAGGGTGTTGCCGCCACCGCCCGACGGACACGTTCGGCCACGCCTTTGGCCGTTACACCGTCGATTTCCGGGAGCATGACAACGAATTCCTCACCGCCATAACGTGCCAGTATGTCGACATCCCTGAATTGCTTAATGAGAATCTTGGCCAGTGCTTTCAATACCACATCGCCCGCCTCGTGCCCGTGGCTATCGTTCACCTTTTTAAAGTAGTCGATGTCCAGGAACAGGAAGGCGAAGAGCTTACCGTAGCGCTGGGC
>CAJVXG010000066.1 GCA_913009215.1 uncultured Gammaproteobacteria bacterium
TGTCTTAGCGGTTCACTGGCCTGACCTCTGCGGTCAGACAAGACCTCCCGAACCTGTTTGCTTTTGGGCATATTGCCCAGGGCCACCGCGATATTACGCTGCCAACGGTGATAGCCAATGCGGCGGATGGCGCTGCCTTCCGTGTATTGCAGGAACTCGGTCTCGGTCCACTGGAACAGTCGCAACAAGGTCTCGCCATCAAGGCCATGACGCACCATAAAGTCCTCCTCTTTGCTGTCTTGTTTGAAGCGATTCCACGGGCAGACCATCTGGCAATCGTCGCAACCGTATATACGATTTCCCATGAGCGGGCGTAATTCTTCCGGAATGATGCCATCGTACTCAATGGTGAGGTAGGAAATACAACGCCGGGCATCGAGTTTGTACGGACCGACGATGGCCTGTGTCGGACAGGCATCAATGCAGGCCGTACAGTCACCGCAATGGTTGTCTGCGCCTTTATCCACGGGCAACGGCAGGTTGGTATAGATCTCGCCCAAAAAAAACCAGGAGCCGCTGCCTTTATTAATCAGGTTGGTGTGTTTGCCGATCCAGCCAAGACCGGCCTTTTCGGCAATGGCCTTCTCCAGCACCGGTGCGCTGTCGCTAAAGACGCGATATTGAAACGGACCAATGGCCGATTGAATCCGGTGCGCCAGTTTCTGCAGGCGATGGCGCAGTACCTTGTGATAATCCCGGCCCAGGGCGTAGCGTGAAATAAAGGCCTTTTCCGGATTATGCAGTATGTCGGCCATCGGCACCGCATCCGCCGGGAAGTAATCCATGCGTACCGAAATAATACGTAATGTGCCGGGGATTAATAGTCCCGGTCGACTGCGTTTTCGGCCATGTTTGGCCATGTAGTGCATATCGCCATGGTAGTTTTTTTGCAGCCATTGCTGCAGCAGGGATTCGGCTTCATCGAGTTTGGCATCGCTAATGCCGGTTTGCTGGAAGCCCAGTTGCCGGCTCCATTGCTTGATTGAGGCCGATAATTCCCGGTAATCCGGCTGGATATTTCTTTCTGAAGGCATTAAGACCTATCATATACAAAAAATCACCAGGATTACGATGAGCTTACCGGAAAAACTGTACACGGCCGAACAAACACGTCTACTGGACAGTACCGCCATGGAACACTACCGGATTCCCGGCATGACCTTGATGGAGCGCGCCGGCGAGTCTGCATTCACCCTGTTACGGACACGTTGGTCCAAGTTAAGGCGTTTACTGGTGTTTTGTGGTATCGGTAATAATGCCGGTGATGGTTATGTACTGGCGCGACTGGCCCACAATGCCGGTCTTGCCGTGACCGTGCTTGCCGTGGGCGAGCCCGACAGGCTTGGCGGCGATGCACTACAGGCCTATGAACTGTGTCGTGATGCCGGTGTCGACATATTGCCTTATGATGGTAGCTCTACTCCCGATTGCCAGATCATGGTCGATGCCTTGTTTGGCACGGGGCTGGATCGTGACGTCAGCGGCCACTGGCGGCAGGCGATTCAGGCCATGAACCAGCGCCCCAAAAGAGTACCATTGTTATCGCTGGATATTCCTTCGGGCTTGCATGCCGATTATGGTGTTGCCATGGCTGAGGCGGTAGAGGCGACGGCAACCATCACCTTTATTGCTGTGAAAACAGGATTGTTGACCGGTGCTGGCATGGATTATACCGGGGAGTTATTTTTCGATGATTTGTTTATACCGGCAGAGGTGTATGACACCGTAGAGTCCTCGGTGCGGCGCCTGACAAAAACAAAAATGCGTGATCTGAAGCCGAAGCGCAAACCGAGTATGCACAAGGGCGAGGCCGGGCATCTCGTAGTGCTGGGTGGGGATATCCATATGGGCGGTGCGGCAAGACTGGCCGGTGAGGCGGCCTACCGCAGTGGCGCCGGGCTCGTTAGCATAGGAACACACGAAACTCATAGTAACTGTTTGCACAACACCTGCCCGGAATTAATGGTGTACGGTGTGGCGTCATTGCATTCCGCCCGGGAGCTCGTGGAAAAAGGTGAGGTGGTCGCCATTGGTCCTGGTCTTGGTCATGACTCATGGGGGCGTTATCTTTTTCATGCCACCATCGACCTGCCGTTGCCTTTGGTGGTCGATGCCGATGGCCTCAACCTGCTGGCCGAGAATCCACGTAAACGGGACGACTGGATATTGACTCCGCACCCCGGTGAAGCAGCGCGTTTATTAAAAAAAGGCACTGTCGATATTCAGAGGAACCGCTTCGATGCGGTACGGCAGATCTGCGAACAATACGGTGGTGTTTGTGTATTAAAAGGAGCGGGCACATTAATCGCAGTCGATGGCAGTGATGAGATCTATTTGTGTAACCAGGGTAATGCCGGTATGGCCACTGCCGGTATGGGTGATGTGCTCACGGGCATTATCGCCGGTTTGTTGGTACAAAAATTAAGACCAATGGATGCCGCATGCCTGGGGGTCTGGTTGCATGCCAATGCCGGAGACAGGGTAAAGGAATCACAGGGCGCCATTGGCATGCGTGCCAGCGACTTGATGCTCGAGATTCGGACTGTGCTGAACCATTTATAATGGCGCATCGTGTTAGTAAAGATATAGCAAGCAGCGAGGAGATGACCGCCCTGGGCGCCGATATGGCGCAGTCCATTCAGGGCATTGGGCGTATTTATTTCAGTGGCGATCTTGGTGCCGGCAAGACCACCTTGATCAGGGGCATGTTGCAGGGTCTGGGCTATACTGGCGCCGTGAAAAGTCCAACCTTTTCGTTGCTGGAGCCCTATCCGGATCTGCAACCACCGGTGTACCATTTTGATTTGTATCGCCTGCAAAAAGCAGAGGAGCTGGAGTATCTCGGCTGGCGAGAATATTTCCTGGAACAGAATTTGTGCCTGCTGGAATGGCCCAGTCGGGCCACCGGAATTTTGCCAATCCCGGACTTAAACGTTATTATTCGTAAAACCGGAGAAGGTCGGGTGGTGCAGCTGGAACCAGTTCAACAACAGGCCATTGCCATGCTCGACACATTACCATGATAGTGGCGCGTAGCAGTTTACGCATAGTTTTGCTCCTGATTGGCCTGATACCTGCGATGGGCCAAGCGTCATCGGTCTCCGTTAAAAACCTGCGCATGTGGCAGGCCCCTGACCATACCCGCCTGGTATTTGATCTTAGTGGTCCCCTGGAACATCGTCTCTTCAGTCTCAGCAATCCCGAGCGTATTGTGATTGATATGAAAAAAGCGCGATGGGATGGCGTTCTGCCTGTGCTGGACTATTCTGGTCCGCTGCTGGCCAGGGTACGCACCGGAGGGCAGGACAAGGACAACCTGCGTGTGGTACTTGATCTCAAGCAGTCCACACGACCGCGGACCTTTGTTTTGGCACCTTACGGTCAATATGGCCATCGTCTGGTGATCGACCTGTATTTTAAAAAAGCGGAAGATGCCGCTAGCAGGAAGCCTGCGAAAACCGGGGTAATCAGTAAAGGCTCCGTTGACAAGAAAAAAATTATCGTTATTGCAGTTGATGCCGGTCATGGCGGCGATGACCCGGGGGCGATAGGACGTCGTTACCGTACCAGAGAAAAACATGTGGTGTTGGCTATTGCCAGGGAAGTCACCAGACGTATCAACAGGGAAGCGGGGATGCGCGCCTTCTTAACCCGCAAAGGCGATTATTTTATTTCATTGCGACGGCGTACTCGTATAGCCCGTAGTCGCGGCGCCGATATCTTTATCTCCATCCATGCCGACTACATACCCGGACGCCGGGGGAGGCGTGTCCGTGGTTCATCGGTTTATGCCTTGTCGCAACGTGGTGCTACCAGTGAAACGGCGCGCTTGCTGGCTAACAAGGAAAATGCTTCGGATTTAATTGGCGGCAGTTTTGCCGATAAAGATGACATTTTGGCCAAGGTACTGATTGATTTATCGCAAACCGCTACCATTGCTGCCAGCATCAGGATGGGGAAAGATATGTTGGGCACCTTGCGTAGTGCGGGTCCATTACACAAATATTCGGTTGCTCAGGCCGGCTTTACCGTGCTGAAGTCACCCGCGGTTCCATCCATCCTGATTGAAACGGCGTTTATCTCCAACCCTGGTGAGGAAAGAAAACTGCGTTCAAGATCGTTCCAGAGGAAAATTGCGGCAAGTATTGTGAATGGCCTGCGCCGTTATATTGCGAGGGGTAGTATACAAAAATATCGTCGGCATGTTGTTGCGAAGTCCAGGTCCCCGATAGTTGCTACCAGAGACCATCAGCCCCGGTATCATATGATTAAACGAGGAGATACCTTGTCTGGCATAGCGCTAAGGTACAAGGTCAATATTGATGCGATTCGCTTTGCCAACAATATGCCAAACAGCAAACTGATTATTGGGCGGCGTTTGCAAATACCCTGACGATATTGAATCCCTTGGGGTTCTATTCTCCGCCGCTTGCGGCGTAAACTGTTGATGCTCTTTTCGCATAAAGATTAACCGCAGAGGACACAGAGGAAACCAAAATTACTAAATAGTGTGTTTCAGACTCCATGGAGATAAAGCATATTTTCTCTGCGAACCTTTGCGTCCTCTGCGGTTAATAATGATTTTGAGAATACAGTTAGTGTAAGGGATGATAACAGTACCCCGACCGCTTGCGGCGGGGATGTTTATTCAGGCAATATAATAATCCAGGCAGAAAGATACGGAGTTTTGCATGGCAGAAAGAAAACAATCCATACATGGTCAGTGGTCCTCTCGACTGGCCTTCATTATGGCAGCAACCGGATCGGCCGTTGGGCTGGGTAATATCTGGAAATTTCCGTATATCGCCGGTGAAAATGGTGGCGGCGCCTTTGTATTGTTTTATCTGCTATGCATAGTATTGATTGGTGTTCCTATTATGATGGCAGAGGTGATGTTGGGTCGACGCGGTCGCCAAAGCCCGATTAACACCATGCGGGAACTGGCCCACGAAGAGAGTCGCCATGGTTTTTGGCAAATTGTTGGCTGGGGAGGCGTGCTGGCAGGCTTCTTGATTCTATCCTATTACAGCGTTATTGCCGGTTGGGCCCTGGCCTATGTCCTCAAGGCATTTAGCGGCGCGTTTACAGGTATTGGCGGCGAGCAGTCGAAGGCGTTATTTGGCGGTTTTACCAATGATGCCTACGCTGTTGGTTTCTGGCATACCGTTTTTATGATCATTACCATGGTCGTCGTTGCCCGGGGCGTGCGTCACGGGCTGGAAAAAGCGGTTCGTTACCTGATGCCGGCATTGTTAATATTGTTGCTGGTGCTGGTGGGTTATGCCATGAGCACCGATGGTTTTGTTACAGGCCTGAAATTCCTGTTCGCGCCGGATTTTAGCAAACTCAGTGGCGACGCCATGCTCGAGGCCATGGGCCATGCATTTTTTACGTTGAGCCTCGGTATGGGGGCGATTATGATTTATGGCTCCTACTTGCCAAAGAATGTATCCATTGCCAAAACAACTTTTTATGTAGCCGGTGCGGACACCCTGGTGGCCTTACTGGCTGGCATGGCTATTTTTCCGTTGGTTTTTACCTATGGCCTGGAAAGTAGTGCCGGGCCCAGCCTGATCTTTCAAACCTTGCCCATTGCCTTCGGTAACATTCCGGGTGGGGTGTTCCTGGCGGGGTTATTTTTTATCTTGCTGGTCTTTGCGGCGTGGACATCCTCTATCTCCCTGATCGAACCCGCGGTGGCCTGGCTGGTCGAGAACCGGGGTATGAAACGCATTACCGCATCGCTGTGGGCTGGTGTGGTCACCTGGTTGCTTGGCTTTGCAACGGTATTTTCATTCAATATCTGGTCCGATGTAAAACCATTATCGGGGCTGGCTACATTCGAGAAATCCACCCTGTTTGATTTACTGGATTATCTGACGGCTAATATCATGTTGCCTCTTGGTGGTTTTCTAATTGCCATATTTGCAGGCTGGCTGATGACGCGTAAATCCAGCAAAGAAGAGTTGAAGATAAAATTCCCGTACGGTTACCCGGTATGGCTATTCCTGGTCCGTTTTATTGCGCCTGGTGCGGTTATCGCGGTCTTCATTGTGAAAACCGGACTTTGGACATGGGCGAAAAATATTTTCTGAAGTTTTTGCGGGGATACAAATACTGAACGAGATCAAAATATTCGTTTAACCGGCGTTTTGGTTGGTGTATCCATCTTGAGTCTTTGTAGAATATCCTGACTCAGGTTTTCCAGTTGTTCAGGAGACAATTCATTTTTGCTATTGGCATTATCTATAAAGAAAATATCCTCAACACGCTCGCCGTAGGTCGATATTTTTGCCGCAGACAGATTGATCATGCAGAAATTGAGAGCAAGGGCTATCTGATATAATAACCCGGGCCGGTCCTGGGCAACAACGGTCATCACTTTGCCCCGGTTTTTTCCATCCGCAAATTTGACAACTGTCTTGATAGGGAAGTGTTTTAATCTGCGAATCGGAGTACGCATATTTGTTTTCTCTGGCTGCTCATCTTGCAGACGATTAACGAGGGTTTCCTGCAATGTTTTCAGCTCCTTTTTGCTGGTAACAGGTTTATCGTTGTGGTCCAGAACGATAAAGGTATTCAGGGCACGACCGGAACGTGCCGTATTAATACGTGCATCGACGATATTGAGAGACATGGCGCCAAGGATGCCGGTAATATGTGCGAACAGGTCGCTCCTGTCTTGTGTGTAAATCAATAATTCCGTACCGCCGATTTCCTCCAGATAGCGTACTGCAATTACAGTATTTTTATTTTCTGAATTTGCAACCGTTTGTAAATGCCAGCATAGATTCTCAGCGTTGTAGCGTTGAAAGTAATTGTCATCAAGCAATGGCCATAAATTGTCAGCCAATTGCAGACACTTCTTGTCTTGCTGTAATAATTCACGAGCGCCATCTTTCAGGCCATTAATCTGTTCCTGTAGATCCAGTTTGGCATCAAGTCCCCGGTCAAACATCTGTGTCGTCAGTGTGTATAGCTGAATTAACAGACGATCCTTCCAGACATTCCATACTTTTGGACTGGTGCCACGCATATCTGCCACCGTTAACAAATAGAGGTTATCCAGCCGTTCCTGGTTACCAACCTTCTGGGCAAACTCGCGAATTACCACCGGGTCATGAATGTCCTGCCGTTGGGCAGTCCATGACATCATTAGGTGTTCCTGAACCAACCAGGAAATAAAACGTGTGTCGTATTCACTCAGGCTGTGGTCCGCACAGAACTTTTGTACGTCTTTGGCGCCAAGCTCGGCATGGTTTCCTCCCCTGCCTTTGGCTATATCGTGGAACAGGGCCGCGATATAAAGTCGCTCTGGCTTGAAGACATGTTTAATAAGTTTGCTGGCAAACGGAAATTCATTTTGGAACTCCGGAACGGTAAAGCGCCGGATATTTCTGACAACGAACAGGGTGTGTTCATCAACGGTCAGTACATGAAATAAATCATGTTGCATCTGCCCAACTATTCTGCCAAAAACAGGCAGGTAAGCCCCCAACACCCCGTATTTGTTCATACGCCGTAATTCGTGGGTAATGCCTATTGGTTGGCGCATAATCTCCATAAACAGACTACGCCAGGCAGAATTGTCGCATGTATCCTTGTTAACAAGGTTCAGGTTGAGACGTATCAGGCGAATGGTGTTTGCCCTTACACCCTTTAATGACGGGTTTTGTTGCAGTATTAGGAATAACTCAAGTATGGCATAGGGGGTTCGTTGAAATACATGTGGGTTGATAACATCAATAAAACCGTTGGCAGAATTGAAGCGGCGATTTATTTTAATGATCCTGGGCTTGCCTTTGGCAAGAATTTCTTCATCGAGGCTTTGTAGCAATATTTCATTAAGTAGTGAAAGCTCCTTGATGGTACGAAAGTATCGCTTCATGAATTGCTCAATAGCAAGTGAGGCATCGTTGTCTTTGTAACCCAGTGTTTTTGCAATTGGATTCTGGTAATCGAACAGCAGTCTGTCTTCGCGTCTGTTCGAGATGAAGTGCAGCTGATTACGTACATACCAAAGAAAATTACGGCATCGTATCAAAGTTATATATTCATCTGTTCTGAGGAAACCATGGT
>CAJVXG010000067.1 GCA_913009215.1 uncultured Gammaproteobacteria bacterium
TGGATCTCCTGACATGAGTTGATGAGTCTTTTGCTTGAAATGACCCGTAACTATTTGATTATGATCGTTATATTAGATCTATGCGCGGCGTATGATCATGTTTTTAGCCAGGCAGGTCAAGAAAAAATCTGTTTTTGCTTATTTATTAGTGCTTTATGTCAGCAATAAACGAACCAAGTCGACATCACGGCTGTTTGATCCGATTAAATATATGGTTATTTCTTCCAAGAACCATTTTTACTTCAAGGTCATTCCAGATTCACAATTGATGAACGAGCGCCAGACGCCGACCAGCCCTTGCAATCTAAATCGGTCTGCCTTAGGCTACGCCCGACAAAATTAGTCAGGTATTACCCGACTGTCAAACACGAAAAAGAGGAATAAAGAATTATGAAAAACCCACTGGACTCCATTCTTGGAACCATTATTTCAGGCATCATCATCACGATTGTCCTGTTCTATGTTGCCAAGAATTTTCTGGGCACACCGAATGCAATTGACATGGATAAAAAGGCCGGCGTCATGGCCCCCATGGAAAAAACCGGTAAAGTTGCAGAACCTGCCAAAGATTAATTAACTAATTATATTATATAGATATAAGTTTTCTGGAGAAGACTATGGAACTCACTCTCGTCCTAGACCGTTTTTTACACATCCTGTCAGGTATTACCTGGATTGGATTGCTCTATTACTTCAATTTTGTTCAGGTTCCGGGTCTGGGCAAGGCCAAGGCCGACGGTACGGCGGCTGGTATCACCAAACACATCGCCCCCAGAGCCCTGCTGTGGTTCCGCTGGTCGGCACTGGCCACCTGGTTGACCGGTGCTCTTTACCTGCAACACGGTACCGGCAGCCTCGCCAAGGCCTTTATGCTGCAAGGCGAGTTCGCCTATATCGGTATCGGCGCCTGGCTCGGTACCATTATGCTGTTTAACGTCTGGGTATTGATCTGGCCGAATCAGAAAAAGGTACTGGGTTTCAAGGAAGCCAGCGACGAAGAAAAGGCCAAGGCCGGAAGAGTCGCCCTGCTGGCCTCTCGCACCAACACCATGTTATCGATCCCGATGCTCTTCTTTATGGTGGCAGGATCACCGGCCCATACCATGGGAATCTTTGGTTAAGGTCCAAATAAGCCGAAAACCGGTCATTTTACAGGCCCGGCTTTTGCCGGGCCTGCTGCTTCAGGCTTGGCACCCCGCGCATTAAGGTCTAGAATTCTTACTTTGAAACTGTGATGGCGCCCTGATCCAGGGCGCTTTTTAATTTTAGGCCATGCACAAACACGATATGCACACTTACAAGCGCTTACCGCTGACCTTTACCCGGGGCCAGGGGGTCTGGCTCTGGGACCAGGAAGATAATAAGTATCTCGATGCCCTGGCTGGTATTGCCGTTTGTACCCTGGGCCATGCCCACGATGCCGTCACCCAGGCGATTTGTGAGCAGGCCGGTTTGCTGTTGCATACCACCAATCTGTTCCAGATTGAGCACCAGGATCGTCTGGCCGACAAGCTCTGTGCACTGGCACAAATGGATCGCGCCTTCTTTTGTAACTCCGGCGCCGAGGCCAATGAGGCCGCCATCAAGCTGGCCAGACTCTATGCCAGACAACGCCAGATACAAAATCCCTCCATCATCGTCATGGAGGGTGCTTTCCATGGACGGACGTTGGCGACACTGACCGCTTCCGGCAGTCGCAAAATCCAGGCTGGTTTTGAACCACTGGTACAGGGTTTTAATCGTGTCCCCTACAACGATATTGAGGCCGTGCGCCAGGTGGCCGAAAACAATGCCGATGTCGTTGCCGTCATGCTGGAACCGATACAGGGCGAAAGCGGCGTCATAGTACCGGATGACGGCTACCTGAAGGCCTTGCGCGAGATCTGTAATGAACAAGGCTGGTTGCTGATACTGGATGAAATCCAGACCGGTCTGTGCCGTACCGGCCAATGGTTTGCCTGGATGCATGAGGCCGCACAACCGGATATCATGACTTTGGCCAAAAGCCTGGGTAATGGGGTACCCATTGGGGCTTGCCTGGCACGCGGTCAGGCGGCCGAACTATTTCAGCCCGGTAGCCATGGCACCACCTTTGGCGGTAACCCGTTGGTCTGTCGTGTGGCCCTGGTAGTGTTGGAAACACTGGAAAATAACGGACTCGCTCAACAGGCGGCCAATCACGGTGATTACCTGAGGCAACAATTACAGCAATTGCTTGCCGGATATGACTTTGTTAAGGAGATTCGCGGCAAGGGATTGATGGTTGGCATTGAACTGGATCGACCGGCGCCATCCCTGGTCCAGGATGCACTCAAACTAGGCGTAGTGCTCAATGTCACCGCAGAAACAGTAATACGGCTGCTGCCACCACTGATTATTTCGAAATCCGAGATCGACCAGTTGTGTCAGGCCATTCAACAACTGCTCAAGGATTTTGCATAAGATCATCATGGAAACACGGCATTTTCTGACATTGTCCGATCTGAATACCGGGGAACTCGGTGTCATCCTGGCGCGCGCCAGTGAATTGAAAAAGGAGCGTAAACAGGGTGTGCAAAACGACAGTCTGCGCGGCAAAACGCTGGCGCAGATTTTCGAGAAATCCTCGACCCGGACCCGGGTCTCGTTCGAGGCCGGTATGACCCAGTTAGGGGGCAACAGTATGTTCCTGTCGCCACGTGATACCCAACTAGGCCGGGGGGAACCCATCGAAGATACCGCCCGGGTTATTTCGCGCATGGTGGATGTCGTGGTCATACGTACAGACGCACACGAAAAACTGGAAACGTTTGCGCAGCATTCCTGTGTACCGGTCATTAATGCCCTGACCGATTTGTTTCACCCCTGCCAGCTACTGGCCGATGTCCTGACTTATCAGGAACACCGTGGTGACATCAAAGGTAAACACATCGCCTGGGTTGGGGATGGTAATAATGTATGCCATTCCTGGATGAAGGCAGCAACACTGCTGGACTTTCAATTGCATATCGCCACCCCGGAGTCACACAAACCGGATAAAGCGATTGCCTCGGTCTGCAAGGACCATATTGAATGGACCAGTGATCCTAATGCGGCGGTCCGCAATGCCGATGTTGTCGTTACCGATACCTGGGCCAGTATGGGCCAGGAACAGGAAAAGCAGGAGCGGGAAACCATATTTAAAGACTACCAGGTAAACCAGGTGCTCATGTCAAAGGCCAAAACCGATGCCTTGTTTATGCACTGCCTGCCCGCCTACCGGGGGTCGGAAGTCACGGCAGAAGTTATTGACGGACCGCAAAGCGTAGTATGGGATGAAGCCGAAAACCGCTTGCATTCACAAAAAGCCCTGTTGGAATTCCTGCTCACCTGAAACCATGGTATCTTGATTTGCCATAGACCCCGGCGATCAAGATTTGGAAGCTACTTTGTCTGCTCTGCTGAAACTGGAAAAGATCCACTGCTCATACGATCACCGTGAGGTAGTACACGATGTCTCTTTGCATGCCAATAAGGGTGACATTATCTGCCTGCTGGGACCCAGCGGTTGTGGTAAGTCCACAATACTCGGCGCCATAGCCGGTTTTCATCCGCTTGATAAAGGTGAGATCCTGATCAACCGGCAATCCGTATCACGACCGGGATATACCCTGCCGCCGGAAAAACGTCGTCTCGGCATGGTATTTCAGGATTATGCCCTGTTTCCGCACCTCAATGTTGGTACCAACGTGGGTTTTGGTCTGCGTCATATGTCAGCACAAGAAAAGGACCAACGGGTCCAGGACATGCTGCAACTGGTCGGCCTGACCGATATGACAAAGCGTTTTCCACACGAATTGTCCGGCGGACAGCAGCAGCGTATTGCCCTGGCGCGTGCGCTGGCGCCGCAACCGGATATATTATTGATGGACGAACCCTTTTCCAACCTTGATGTGGATATGCGTGAACGCCTTAGCAGTGAAGTACGCGATATCCTGAAGCAGCACGGCACCACGGCGGTACTGGTAACCCACGATCAACACGAGGCCTTTGCCCTGGGCGACCGGGTCGGGGTAATGCATGAAGGCAAAGTACTGCAATGGGATACGCCCTACGAGCTTTACCATGAGCCCAATTGCCGGTTTGTCGCCAACTTTATCGGCCAGGGCACCTTCCTGCAGGGGACAGTACTTGATCCCGAAACCATAGAAACCGAGATAGGGATCTATCAAGGCAACCGTGCTTACCATTGGCAACAGGGCTCCGCAGTGGATGTATTACTGCGGCCCGACGACATCATCCACGATCCGAAGAGTGGGCTGCGTGCCGAAGTGGTACAAAAGGCCTTCAAGGGTGCCGAAATTCTCTATACCTTAAGACTCGCCAGCGGCAACCGTCTGCTGTCCCTGTTTCCCAGTCATGCCGACTACGCTATAGGTGACCAGGTAGGCATCAAGGTCGAGGCCAACCATCTCGTCGCTTTTGCCCAGAACTAACCCAGAAAAGGTAAACTGCGAATCACACCCTGGGCAATAAACTCTACCGCGATCGCCAGCAGGATCATGCCCATAATACGCGTCATAACACGCATACCGGTCACCCCCATTTTTTTCAGGGCCGGGTGGGCGTAAAGAAAAATGGGATACAGCAACAGGATCGATATCAGTATCAGGCCCGTCAACAAACCATCACCGACAAAATTCTTTTGCTGTTGCGACAACAGCATCACGGTGGTAATGGCACCGGGACCGGAAATCATGGGTATGGCCAGCGGTACTATGGAGAAATCGTCCTTTTCCTGCGATTCCTCATCTTCTGTATGGGTGCGCTGAATACGGGACGGGTGGGCATGCAACATGGACCAGGCCATGGAGGCAATAATCAACCCTCCGGCAATCTGAAAACTCGGCAACTCAATGCCCAGCCCCCGGAAGAAATAAAGCCCGGACCACTGAAATATCAACAAAGTCGCCAATGAAACCAGCAAGGTGCGACGTAAGGCACGGCGCCGGGCCTGTTCCGGCATGGTTTGCGTCAGGCTGACGTAAACCGGTAACACGCTAAAAGGGGCCAGAATGGTAAACAGGGACAGGAATTCCTTCCCCAGCTTCAAATACTCGATAGACATAGGCCCTATATACCTACAAAAACAGGTTTTTACCAGCACCACCGCATAGTGGACCAAACCTTGCATGGAGAAATACGATTGCGAAAAAAAGACTATATTCATATAGTATGGAGTGATTCAGCATTTTGGAGGCAGCCGATTCTTCTTGTTATTAATGCGATAAAGAGAAAAAATACCCTCTCAGGACAAAAGGAAAACTAAGGAAAGCTGTGGTGGATATTAAAATATTGCGCCTGTTGATTATTGACGACTCGCCCGACGACGCCGATGTCACAATCGCGACATTACGCAAGGCCGGTTACATGCTGAAATCCCAAAGGGTGCAGGACATGGCCAGCCTGCAAACG
Organism: uncultured Gammaproteobacteria bacterium; assembly: GCA_913009215.1. GTDB lineage: Bacteria > Pseudomonadota > Gammaproteobacteria > Acidiferrobacterales > CAJVXG01 > CAJVXG01. Next base: position 5,434 of record CAJVXG010000067.1, read on the forward strand.
GCTCTGGCCCAGGGGCAATGGGACCTGATTCTTAGCGAATATAATATTGCCCATTTTGGCGCCCAGTTTGCGCTCGACCTAATCAAGGGTTCCGATCTGGATACCCCGTTTATTGTGCATACAAAGAAAATCAGTGATGCTGACCTGGTGCAAATCATGCGCAATGGCGCCCGTGACGTCGTCCTCAAGGCCCAGTCGGCACGGCTGGCGCCCGCTATTCAACGCGAATTACGGGCCCATCGCGATCGTGAGATCTTTCGCAAACAACAATACATCCTTAAAGAAACCGAAGACAAACATCGTGCCATTATTGAAGGATCCCGTGAGGCGGTCTGTTATGCCCACGAGGGTATGCATATCGATGCCAATGCAGCCTACCTGGAATTGTTTGGTTATGAAAGCACAGAGGAACTGGAAGGTATCCCGGTTCTCAACCTGATCAAGAAGGACGACCACCAGCGTTTCAAGGAATTCATGCGCAAGAAAGCAAAAAATAGCGCAGCTGATCTGAACAGTGAGTTTGAAGCCGTTAAAAAAGACGACGCATCAATCTTCATTGATATCAATATTTTAGACATCAACCATAAAGGCGAGGATTGCACCCAAATCATCTTTACTGATATTACCAAACGCAAGGCGGTAGAAAAGAAACTGCAATACCTGAATCAACGTGACCCCCTGACCGGTTTATATAACCGCCACTTCTTTTTGCAAAAACTCGGTGCGGCGGTTGAGAAGGCAAAAGCCGGTAGCAACCAAAGCACCCTGTTATTCCTGGACCTGTCGCAATTAAAGAAAATTAATGAAAATGCCGGCCACGCTGCCGGTGATCGTCTATTATTACTGCTGGCCAAGTTGTTCCGTGAAAAGCTGGGGGACCAGGCCGTAATCTCCCGCTTCAGTGGCGATGAGTTTGCCGTATTGTTACCCGACCAGGGAGAAAAACAGGCCAAAAAAACCGCGGCAGGACTTGAAACAACATTAAAAGATACAACGTTCACTGAGAGTGGCCATGTTTTCAAATGCTCCTGCATCCTGGGCAAGGTATTAGTTGACGAGAATGCCGAGAATGCCCGTCAGGTACTGTCACAGGCCTACAAGAGCTGTGCAGTAAGCAAACCTGTAGAAGCACTTGATGCAAAAATGGCGGTCGCGCCAACAGGTAGTTCCCCCCAAACTCGCACCGGAATCAAGGAAGCGGCTGAAACCAGCATTGATGCAGAATGGCAACACAAAATACAACAAGCGTTGCAATCAGACGGCCTGGAACTGGCGTTTCAACCCATCATCAACCTGCATGGTGATCCCGCAGATTACTTTGAGGTGCTGGTACGAATGAGCGATGGCGCCGGCGGGCTGATCCCGGCAGGCGAATTCATGGCTACCGCCAATGCCACCGGCCAGATTCTCGATATAGACAAATGGGTCATTTCCCACGCCATTCCAGCCTTGGCCGAACTGCACCAGGAAGCACATGCCGCGACATTCTTTATAAATATATCCAAACAAAGCATGGCCGATAGCAGTGTGCCCAAGCTGATCCATCAGGCCATTAAGAAAGCCGGTATAGACGGTTATCACCTGATCTTTGAAGCAGACGAACCTGACCTGACCAGCGATCCCGTTGCCTCCGGTAATTTTATTCGCACCATTCACGATTATGGTTGTCAATTCTGTATGGATAATTTTGGACAGGGTTTTGGTGACCACCATTTCCTGCGTCATCAAGCCATCGAGTATGTAAAAATTACCGGCTCCCTGATACATAATCTCACCAATGACAAGGTCAACCAGGCCGTTCTGCAAGGACTGACCAAAGTTGCCAATGCGCTGGGCAAGAAAATCATTGCCAAGTTCGTTGAAGACGCCGAAAGCCTGTCTCTGCTTTGGGATCTGGAAATCTCCTATGTGCAAGGTAATTATTTCCAACAGGCCGAAGCCGAAATGAGTTTTGAGTCAGATGATGAAACAAGTGAGACCACTTTATCTTCGGAAGAATCTGCTCCAACTTGGGCCAATAACTAAACTACTCTGCCTATTTTTTGTCACTCGATTCTTTTGTATACTCCCCTCTCCTTAAATTAAGTTATAAAATCTCAATATGTCTGGACAATATATCTACACCATGCAAGGTGTAGGCAAAGTCGTACCGCCCAAGCGTGAAATACTAAAAGACATTTCCCTTTCCTTCTTTCCCGGCGCCAAAATTGGTGTCCTGGGATTAAACGGTTCCGGTAAATCAACACTGCTTCGTATCATGGCCGGACTGGACCAGGACATTATTGGAGAGGCCAGGCCCGCCCCGCATATTGCTATTGGCTATCTGCCCCAGGAGCCACAACTGGATGTAGCCAAGGATGTGCGTGGCAACGTTGAAGAAGGTGTTGCCGAAACCAGGGCATTGCTTGATCAATTCAATGAAATCAATACAAAATTCGCCGAACCTATGAGCGATGACGAAATGAACGCACTCATTGAGGAGCAAGGGC
>CAJVXG010000068.1 GCA_913009215.1 uncultured Gammaproteobacteria bacterium
GTAATATTCTTCATGGTATCGCCCAACTCCTGGTCCTTGGCATTCTTGCTTTCCAGCTTGATGCGCAGGCGTAAATCGTTCACCGAATCCGCATTGCGCAGGGTATCATCATAACTAATCATATCGGTCTCAAACAGGTTATACAGAGACTGATCAAAGGTCTGCATACCGGCCTCACCCGATTTCTGCATAATCTCCTTAATTCCCGGAATGTCGCCATCCATGATCAAGTCGGCAATCAGCGGTGAATTAATCATGACCTCCACCGCCGGCACCCGCCCCTTGCCGGACTTGATCGGTATCAGGCGTTGCGATATCACCGCCTTCAGGTTCAGCGACAGATCCATCAACAACTGGTCACGACGGTCTTCCGGAAAGAAGTTGATGATACGGTCCAGTGCCTGGTTGGAGCTGTTGGCGTGCAAGGTGCTCAGGCACAAGTGACCGGTTTCGGCGAAGGCAATGGCGTGCTCCATGGTCTCCCGGGCGCGAATCTCGCCAATCAGAATAACGTCCGGCGCCTGACGCAAGGTATTCTTCAGTGCCGTCTCGAACGATTCCGTATCCACACCGACTTCGCGCTGGGTGACAATACAGTTTTTATGTTCATGGACGAACTCTATAGGGTCTTCGATAGTAATAATATGGCCGTAGCTGTATTCATTACGGTAACCGATCATGGCCGCCAGCGAGGTCGATTTACCGGAACCGGTACCGCCGACAAAGATCACCAGCCCACGCTTGGTCAGGGAAATATCCTGCAGTACCTTGGGTAAATTCAGATCATTGAAGCGCGGGATATTGGTCTCAATAGTCCGCAATACCATGCCAATAAGTTGTTGCTGGACAAAGACATTGACACGAAAGCGGCCAATCTCCTGCGGAGCAATAGCAAAGTTACATTCGTTAGATTCCTCGAAGGTACGGCGCTGGTCCTCCGTCATGACACCATAGGCAAAGGAGCGGGACTGGTCCGGGGTCAGGGCCTGCTTGGTGACCGGCATAATCTTGCCATCAACCTTGATACAAGGTGGCACTCCGGCAGTGATAAACAAATCCGAAGCCTTCTTGTGCTTCATCAATTTCAGCAGATCACTGAATACCATGGCTTACTTACTCACTCCGCCGATACCCCCGGCAGCGGCAACACCCGCCGAGGCAAAATTATCTTTATTGGCAGCGCGGTTACGGGCATCCTCGACGGTGACTTGTCGTGACTTCACCAGTTCCAGCAGGTTCTGGTCCAGGGTCTGCATACCGACGTCCTGGCTGGTCTGGATGGTGGAATACATTTGTGCAATCTTGTTTTCCCGGATCAGGTTACGAATGGCCGGTGTACCAATCATGATTTCGTGTGCCGCAAGTCGACCGCCGCCGATTTTCTTCAACAAGGTTTGCGCGATCACCGCCCGCAACGATTCTGACAACATGGCGCGTACCATGTCCTTTTCTGCGGCCGGAAATACGTCAACAATACGGTCGATAGTCTTGGCGGCAGAACTGGTATGCAGCGTACCGTAAACCAGGTGACCGGTTTCGGCCGCCGTCAGCGCCAATCGTATGGTTTCCAGGTCGCGCATTTCGCCAACCAGAATAACATCCGGGTCTTCCCGCAAGGCGGAGCGCAACGCCTCGCTAAAACCCAGGGTATGGGGCCCAACTTCACGCTGGTTTATCAGGCAGTTCTTGCTTTGGTGTACAAATTCAATCGGATCCTCAATAGTCAGAATGTGTTCATGGCGATCCTCATTCACATAGTTAACCATGGCCGCCAGGGTCGTGGACTTGCCGGAGCCAGTAGGCCCGGTAACCAGAACAATGCCTCGAGGCTGATCCGAGATCTTCTTGAAAATCTCCGGTGCATTTAATTGCTCCAGCGTCAGAATCTTGCTCGGGATAGTTCGAAACACGGCTGCTGGACCGCGGTTCTGGTTAAAGGCATTAACACGGAAACGGGCCACATTTGGTAAATCGAAAGAAAAGTCGGTTTCCAGGAATTCTTCAAAGTCCTTTTGCTGTTTGTCATTCATGATGTCATAGATCATGTTATGGACAACGCGATCATCCAGGGCATCGACATTGATACGCTTGATATCACCGTCAACACGAATCATGGGCGGTAATCCGCTGGATAAATGTAAATCGGATGCGCCTTGTTTGTAAGCAAAAGCAAGAAGTTCGGAGATATCCATGCAGTCAGCCTGATTGTTCTGGAAAATCGATGATCTTTAGTGACATGTGCTTTTTACATTCATATGATAGTTAAGTATAACCACCCTTGGCTCTCAAACAAGATAGCTGTTTATGTTCAAAAATGCCATATTTGGCAGCAAAACTCCATCTTCGGGAGTAGATAGATTGAACAATGCGACCCGGAGTGGAAAAATGGGTGTAACGGGCAAATAGGCGTTGAGTGGAAAAATGGCAAAACAAACAATCGGTCTGATCGGTGCCGGCAACATGGCGCGCAGCCTGGCAGGCGGCCTGTTGCAAAATGGCTGGGACCCGGGACAAATCGTGCTGTCGGATCCGGATCCGCAACAGTGCCAGGCCGTTGAGCAGTCACTCAAGGTTCGCTGTTTCGCCAATAATGCCGACGTCGCTGCAAAGGCCGATGTCCTGGTACTGGCCATCAAGCCCCAGGTGGCGGCCGATGCGGCAACCGACATTGCCAAAAAACTGCAAACCATGGCAAAGAAGCCATTACTGCTGTCCGTCATCGCCGGTATCCGCATACCGACGCTGGAGCATTGGCTCGGTAATGACTTGGCCATCGTCCGCGCCATGCCCAACACCGCGGCCCTGGTCGGTTCCGGTGCGGCGGCCCTGTTCGCCAACAAGCAAACCAGCAAAAAGCAGCACAACCTGGCAGAATCGATTATGCGCGCTGTCGGTATCGTCGTCTGGCTGGACGATGAGGCATTGATGGATAGCGCCACTGCCCTGTCTGGCAGTGGCCCGGCCTATTTCTTCCTGGTCATGGAGGCCATGGAGCAGGCCGCCATCAAACAAGGCCTGAACGCCGATACCGCCCGCTTGCTCACCCTGGAAACCGCCTATGGCGCCGCCAGGATGGCCCTGGAAGGACACGAAGACCCGGCCGACCTGCGCCAGCAGGTAACCTCGCCCGGCGGTACCACCGAGGCCGCCATCAAAGTATTTATCGAGTCCGGGATTTTTGAAACCTACCAGCGCGCCCTGGATGCGGCCAGCAGCCGATCGCGGAAACTGGCGGACTTGTTTGCAGGAGATAAATCATGAAAGGACCTCTGTTACAGGCAATTATTTTCGCTGTTCACTTTTCCTTCGGTTTGTACATCCTGGCCGTCATGCTGCGTTTTATTATGCAGGTGGTACGCGCCAGCTTTTATAACCCCATTGCCCAGTTCCTGGTTACGGTAACCAATCCGCCACTCAAACCCTTGCGCAGGATTATCCCCGGACTCGGGGGGATCGACATGGCCTCGGTATTATTACTGCTGGTATTGCAGGCGCTGGAAATCATCCTGGTGGGCCTGGTGCTGGGTATGCCGCCCAACCCCGCCGGCCTGATCATCTTGACCATTGCCAAACTGATTAAGCTGACCTTCTATATTTTCCTGGTACTGATCGTCGTACGCATCATCATCAGCTGGGTATCGCCACAAAGTTATTATGGTGGTCACAACCCGGGAATGGATATCGTTGTCAGCCTGACCGAACCCATATTGCGCCCGGCCCGAAAATTGATCCCGCCCATCTCCGGTCTTGATCTCTCACCGATAGCCGTATTTTTTGCCTTCGGTATACTGCAAATATTGATCATTTATCCGCTAATCGCCCTGGGCCATACCCTCTACGGCTACCCCCCCGGTTTCGCACCATGACCCGCAGACATGGCGCGGTTTTGCCGACAGGGTAATGACCTGATTTTGCGGGTACGCATACAGCCGCGGGCCAGCCGCGATGAATTTGCCGAAATCCTGAACGGCCACACAAAATCCGCGTCACGGCAGCAGCAACGGACAATCAGGCGAATCAACGCCTCGTCGATTTTCTGGCCAAACAGTTCAGGGTAGGGAAAAGCAGGATCAGTATTATCCAGGGCAACAAGTCCCGCAATAAAACCATCCGCATTACGGATGTGGGTACCCTGCCGCCAATACTGCAAGGCCTGCTGACAGAATAACCGCCGGTTTGCACCATTGGTCGGACAACAGTAGTCGTAGTCAACGGCCCATCATTAAACTGATTCTTTATGTTTTGTATTTAAGCTTTTGTTTATATACTTATTTTATTAACGATCTGTCAAAAACAGGCGGCACTGTATGTCTTTAGCGCACAACCTCGGGCGACAACTGCGCGAGTATAGTGACTGGCGTCAATCCCTGATTGTTTCCCTGGGCAATTACCAGGCCTGGCGCGAACAACAGGAATTTAACAGTGCGGAAGACGACCTTTGCATCTATGAGCTCATCGAGAGCCTGAAGTCCGACAAGCTCACTGTGGCCCTGGCGGCCGAATACTCCCGCGGCAAGACCGAGCTCATCAATGCCATCTTTTTCTCCGACTATAAACAACGCCTGTTGCCCTCCAATGCCGGTCGCACCACCATGTGTCCAACCGAGCTGCAATACGACCCGGAACAACCACCAGGCATTCACCTGTTACCGATTGAGACCCGCAGCAGCGCGTTGACTATCGCGGAGTACAAACACCTGCGGACACACTGGAGCAAGTTTTCGTTGCCTGTGCAGAACGCCAGGAAAATGGCGGCCGTACTCCAGGAGATTGTCAAAACCAAGACCGTGACCCTGCGCGAGGCGGAAGAGCTGGGGCTGTATGCACCACACATGGAAACTCATGATTCCATAGTACACGCCGATGGCACCATTGATATCCCGGTCTGGCGTCATGCCATTATCAACTATCCTCACCCCTTGTTGGCACAGGGCCTGGTCATCATCGATACCCCGGGGCTGAACGCCCTGGGCACGGAACCGGAACTGACCATGAACCTGCTGAACAAGGCCCAGGCCACCCTGTTTGTCTTGTCTGCCGATACCGGCGTCACCAAAACCGATTATGAAGTCTGGGGTTATATCAGTCGCTATAAAAAGAACCCGGGCAGCGGTCTCATTGCCGTACTCAACAAAATTGATGTGCTTTGGGATCAGTTACACAGCAATCAATCGATCAAACAGGCCATTGTCAAACAAATCAAATCTACGGCGAAGACGCTGGGCATCCCGACCGGGCAAGTGCTACCGGTATCGGCGCAAAAGGGGCTAATCGGCAAAATCAAGAACGATAACGTCATGCTGAAAAAAAGCGGGCTACTGGCGCTGGAGGAAAAACTGTCCAGGGAAATGATACCGGGCAAGCAGGCACTGATCCGTGACAAGGTTGTGCGCGATATGGAGAGTATTTTTGAAACCACCAATGCCATGATCAACACGCGGGTGGAAGCCACCAGCCATCAATTAGAGGAATTAAAGGGCCTGGTTGGCAAAAACAGCAAGACTGTGCGCGCTACCGCCGAAAAAATGGTGTTGGAGAAACAGGCCTATGAAAAAACCCTGTCAGAATTCAAGGGCACACAGGTGCTGCTGAACAAACAAATAGAAATTCTGCTGGATATGCTGAGCCTGAAGCATTTTGATGCCCTGGTTGAAAAAACACGACAGGAATTACAGGGCAGCTGGACCACCGCCGGCCTGCGGGTTGGTATGAAGACATTTTTCCGGGGCCTTGAAAAGACTTCGGGACAGGTAAACAAGCAAGTACAACACATCAAACGCATGGTGCAATCCATCTATAACAATTTTCATCTGGAATATGGCCTGAGCAAAATCAAGCCATCGAACTTCGATGTCATGCGTTACTACGGTATGCTGAATGAGCTGCAACAGGACATTGAGGCCTATCGCAAGAGTCCGATGATGCTGGTCTCGGAACAACACTTTGTTATCAAGCGCTTCTTCATCACCCTGGCAAGCCAGGCCCGGGTCATTGTTTCCCAATGGGAAGCGGGCGCCACCATGTGGAGCAAAGCCATCTCGCAGCCGATCACAGCACAGATCCATGAACACAAGCTCAATATGGAACGCCAGATCAGTACGCTCTATCAGGTCAAGAGCAACCTCAGCGGCTTGCAGGATGAAATCAAGCGCCTTGAGGAAAACAAAAGGGATTTGCGCAAACAGAAGAAAATCGCCGAGTTGCTTTTGCAACAAATCAACCGGCCATTGCCGTCCACCACCACCAATACCATTGCAGAGAATCGCGTCTCTGTTTAGACTGGCTGCTTTATCACGTGTCGGGTTGGGCCAGAATAACAGCCCGGGACACCTATTGAGACGCGCCCATGCCAGAAGAAATACCAGCCGATTCTGCAGGACTGGTGACACCGCAGAAACAACTCTTTGAGCAGCCTTTGTCGCTCAGCAGCGGTGGCAAACTAGGCCAATACGAGCTGGCCTTTGAGACCTATGGCGAACTCAATGCCGATCGCTCCAACGCCATACTGATCTGCCATGCCTTGAGCAGCGATCACCATGCCGCCGGTTATCACGACCCAAAGGACAAAAAACCGGGCTGGTGGGAAAACTTTATTGGCCCAGGCAAGCCCGTCGACAGCAATCGTTTCTTTGTTGTTTGCAGTAACAACCTCGGTGGCTGCTCCGGCTCCACCGGACCATCAAGTACTAACCCGGCCAGCGGCAAACCCTATGGCCCGGACTTTCCTATTGTCACGGTACGCGACTGGGTCGAGAGCCAGGCCCGGCTCAGCGATGCGTTGGGTATTACGCAATGGGCCGCGGTCATTGGCGGCAGCCTGGGTGGTATGCAGGTGCTGCAATGGTCCATTGATTACCCGGAGCGTCTGCGCAATGCCGTGGTCATTGCAGCGTCGCCAAAATTGACGGCGCAAAATATCGCCTTCAATGAGGTGGCGCGACAGGCGATACGTACCGACCCCGATTTCCATGATGGCTGTTATTACGAACACGACACCGAGCCCTCCAGAGGGCTACGCATCGCCCGTATGTTGGGCCATATCACCTATCTCTCTGACGATATCATGGGGAAAAAATTTGGTCGTGACCTGCGCGATGACAAAATCGATTTTGATTTCGACGTCGAGTTCCAGGTAGAAAGTTATTTACGCTACCAGGCCGATGCCTTTGTCGGCGGCTTCGATGCCAATACCTATTTATTGATGACCAAGGCGCTGGATTATTTTGATCCGGCCGGCCCTTTCGATAATGACCTGACCAGGGCGCTGGCGCAGGCCAGGGCCAGCTTTTTTGTGGTCTCGTTTACCAGCGACTGGCGCTTTGCCCCAAGCCGCTCGCGTAAAATCGTCAAGGCATTGCATGACAATAACCTCAACGTCAGCTATGCCGAAATCAAGGCTACCCAGGGTCACGACGCCTTCCTGATGAAGATTCCACACTATGTGGATGTGTTCGGGGCCTATATGGACCGGGTGGCCAGGGAGTGTGCGGCATGACAAACGAACTGAAACGCCCCGACTACGCCATCATCGCCGACTGGATTCGACCCGGTAGCCATGTGCTCGATCTCGGTTGCGGCAACGGCACACTGCTGGCGTATTTAAAAAGAAACAAGGCGGCACGTGGCTATGGCATTGAAATCAATGACGACCACATTACCGAGTGTATCCGCCGTGACATCAACGTTATCCATATGGACCTGAATGAGGGCCTGTCCGAGTTTGACGATGATTCCTTTGATTACGTTATCCTGTCCCTAACCTTACAGGCGATGCAGCGCCCGGACCTGATCCTGCAGGAAATGATGCGCGTTAGTACCGAGGGCATTGTCACCTTTCCTAACTTCGGCTACCTGAGATCACGATTGCAGCTGGCGCTCGGCCGCATGCCAAAAACCCGGACCTTGCCGCACGAATGGTA
>CAJVXG010000069.1 GCA_913009215.1 uncultured Gammaproteobacteria bacterium
CGTTAGCCTCTTGATTGAATATGCATAATATACTAATATTATATGCATAGCCTAAGGAGGCAAGTATGAGAACAACGCTTGATTTACCTGAGAAGCTTCTAAACGAGGCAATGAAGATAACCCGTACGGGTACTAAAACCGGGGTCATAGTCCTTGCCCTGCGGGAATTGATCAGAAAATCAAAGATTACCGATCTAAAGAAGTATAGGGGGAAAATTGATCTGGATATTGATCTGGATGAACTTCGAGATCGTCATTGATGGGTGTTCTGGTAGATACATCTATATGGATTGATTATTTCAAGGGAGGTGATGACTCAACCGACTTAGGTATTCTTATCGATGAAAATCTTGTTGTAACTAATGACATAATATTGGCTGAGTTAGTGCCCTACCTAAAAATAAAAAAGCAAGTTGCAGTAGTTAAGCTACTTCAAGAAATTAACCGGCTCCCCATGCAAATAAACTGGGATGAAATTGTAGAGTTTCAGGTAAGATGCTTGAAATCTGGCGCAAATGGGGTAGGTATTCCTGACTTAATAATCGCGCAAAATGCCAAGGCAAATAACTGTAAGATTTATTCTCTCGATAAACACTTTCGTTTATTGAAACAGGCCATAAAGGTCAAGTTGTATTGACAGCGAGGCTAACAACCGCATCGAGGTGACGTAAAATTCGTCGCTGCGCTTTGGGTTTTCTACACCTCATGCGAGACGTTATAGGCCTGCGTTTTAGAGGCATACCACACCAGTAAATCGTATTTAACCCGTTTATAAAAAAAGGAATTAAAATGCTTGTCGATAAAATCAAGGAAAGGGAGGCCCGGTTTGACCGGAATGGCAGGGACTCATCAGGGAAAGTGCACACGCTTAAGAAGAGCTCCATCATTATTCCCGACACTAGCGAGAAAATGCCTTTTGTGCGGGTGAGCCCGAAGAACGGCGAAGAAACCTACTACTACCGACAGGAACACCAGAAGCAACAGATTGTGCTGCATTTCACCATGGGGTATTTACACGGGGATGTGGCCACGCTGACCCGGCCCAATAAATATGTTTCGGTGCCGTTTCTGATTGGCCGCAATGGCAAGATCTATAATCTCTTCTCCTCCCGGTTCTGGTCGTATCATCTGGGACCAGGCGCCATGGGTGGCAATCGGGAACAAAGCCGAAAGACCATAGCCATTGAGCTTTCCAATATTGGACCATTAAAACAACAGGGCAGTAACATCATCACGAGTTACAGTAAGCCAGGAAAGCCGGATAAATACTGCAATGTCAGTCAGAGGAGGTATTACCAGCAGCAGGCCTTCCGTAAATACGACTATTATGCAACCTTCACCAATGCCCAGTACAAGGCCCTTATATTGTTACTGCGCTATCTCACTGCTACTTATAGTATCCCACGCAAGTTCCTGCCGATCTCCCGGCGCTTCGAGGCCCATGAGCGAGTGATTAATTTTAAGGGTATCGTCAGCCACGTAAATTATCGCCAGACCGGCAAGGTCGATATCGGCCCGGCGTTCGATTGGCCGCATGTCATTGCTGGATTGTCAGTATAAAGAACGACAAAACCCCACCGTTCTTTAAATCCAGTAGTGCTGATCACAATCCGGCAGCAATGCGCGGACGAATAATAAAGATAATGATGCATAATAATCAGCAACTTATGTATTCTACGGTCTATCAAATAAGAAGATTTCTGTCTGCTTTTGGCATGAATCTTGTAACTGTTATTGCTTAAGAGCAGTAATGGGGTGAGTAGTACCATGATGCAGAATATAGTTTTAGTAGATGACGACGAAGACCATCTGTTTCTTCTGGAGCGAATGCTGTCGAAATTGCAGGAACAGCACCCGGTCGCAATCCACAGCTTTAATCGGGCCCATAAGGCGCTGGAGTGGTGTCAGGACAATCCGATGAGTCTTTGTTTCTCTGACTTTGAAATGCCCGATATGGATGGCATGGAATTTATCTCGGCCTTGCGTGAGATTCCGGCCATGGACCATGTGCCGGTGTTTATGATTACCGGGGTGACCGATAGCGAGGTGCACCGGCAGGCCCGCGAGCGTGGCGCCACGGGTGTATTTACCAAACCAATTAACCTGGTCAACGTGTTGCGTGCGGTGTCGGCCCTGTTGCATCTGGACGATAGCCAGGCCGGTATAGAGGAGTTACAACAGGTCTCATCGGTCCAGGCAGGTTCTTAAGGTGTTGCTGCCGCTTTCTTGCCGTCTGTAGCCACAGCCGGGCTGGTGTAATCCCCATATTTAAATTGGTACCAGCGCATGCCTAGAAATTCATGGATAGCCGTGTGTGACAGCACCATACCCCTGGCGCTTGGCAGGTAGCCGAATATTTTACGATCTGCCGCAATGGGGGTGGAGAACCCGGTTGGTGCCGGCACCACATTAAAACCCACTTTCTTGAATGACCAGTATGCCCGGCGCATATGAGAGGCATCGGTGACCAGCAGAATGGTTGTTGCCTCGGCTTTTTGCAGTATGGGCCAACTATATTGGGCGTTCTCGAAAGTATTGGTCGAGCGGGTCTCGGTCCATTTGATGTCGGCCCCGAAATCATCTGTCAGGGATTGCTTGATCAGGTCTGCCTCGGTAACGGGTTCGTCATAGGTCGACCCACCGGCTACCAGGATAGGCAGCCCGGTTTGCTTGTGCAACCAGGCGGCATAGCGGGCACGTACCAGGGAACGGGCACCAACAGTGTCACCATCGTATTCCGGGGCATCGGCATAACGTTCCCCGGCCAGAATGACAATGGCATCCGCCTCTTTTCTCATTTTTTCCACCTGGGTCTTGTCCAGCGCGGGGGCGTCCTGCTCCAGTGGCGCCAGCATCAGTCGACCGGTGACCGGCAAACTCAGTATCAGCAATCCGGAGATACTGATACTAATGATGATATTACCGAGGAACGGCGAGCGAATATGCATTACGAAGCCAAACAGGGCAATCAAGATCAGAATACCGGGAGGCATGAGAAACAGGGCGAGGATATTTGTCCATAGTTCCATTATTAGAACACCTTGTTGCCACTTGCTTGTTGATCGGCGTGATAGGAAGACCGCACCATGGGTCCACTGGCAATATTCTTAAAACCCATGGCCAAACCCAACCCGCGAAAAGTCTCAAATTCTTCCGGGTTGACGTAACGCTCTACTGCTAAATGGTGTACGGACGGTTGCAGGTACTGGCCAATAGTCAGCATGTCGCAACCGTGCCGGCGCAGGTCTGCCATGACTTCCTCGATCTCCTCATTAGTTTCACCAAGGCCAACCATCAGACCGGACTTGGTAGGTATATCGGCATAGCGTTGTTTGAAGGTCTGCAGTAACTGCAATGATCCCTGGTAATCGGCACCGGGCCGGGCCTGTTTGTACAGACGTGGTATGGTCTCAAGGTTGTGGTTAAAGATATCAGGTGGCGCTGCGGACAGGGCATCCAGGGCAGGATCAACCCGGCCACGGAAATCCGGTACCAGGATTTCGATGGTGGTGTCGGGACTTTTGTCTCGTACCGCCTGGATACATGCAGCAAAATGACCACCACCACCGTCGCGCAGGTCGTCACGATCAACCGAGGTGATGACGACAAAGTGCAGGCCCATGGCGGCGATGGTTTGTGCCAGGTGTTGCGGTTCATCGTTGTCCAATGGTGCTGGCCGGCCATGAGCGATATCACAGAACGGGCATCGTCGTGTACAGATGTTGCCCATGATAAGGAACGTCGCCGTGCCCTTATGAAAACATTCACCAATGTTGGGACAGGCCGCCTCTTCGCAAACTGTATGCAAGCCCTGGTCCCGCAAGATCTTTTTCAATCGCACCACGTCCGGATTGTTCGGCATACGGGCCCGGATCCAGGCCGGTTTTTTCAACACCGTTTCCCTGGGCCGTATTTTGACCGGGATACGGGAGGTTTTGCTGGCGCCTTTCAGGGGATTGGGTGGGTTAACCGTGAATTCTTCGTTATCCATACGGGGGTAGGGTGCATTTCTCGTGGTTCACCTTATTGTAACCCAGATTTTTGAGAAGTGTGGTCAGAAACTCTTTTTGCACTTGTATCTCTTTATAACTCTCAATTAGATCAGCCAGTTGAGTTACATTCAGACCTGGATAGCCGCAGGGATTAATCTCGTGAAATGGCCGTAAATCCATGCGGCCATTCAGTGCAATGCCATGGTAACTGCAACCTTTTTTGATGCGCAGCCCCAATGCCGCGATTTTCCTGGAACCGACATAGACACCCGGGGCATCGGCCCGGCGCCCGGCCTTGATGCCGTAGCCATGCAGCAGGTCGATGACGGATTGCTCCAGCGCCGTTACCAGTTTTTTTACACCCCAGTCACGGACATGGATGTTCATCATAGTATAGGCGATGAGTTGCCCGGGACCGTGGTAGGTGGTCTCACCACCACGGTCGCACGGTATCGATGGAATGTCTGGCCTGCCGCGTATATCCTGATCCTGGCAGTTCAGGCCATGGGTGTATACCGGCGGATGCTGTAGTAACCAGATTTCATCCATGGCGCTATCGGCCCGCGCGGCATTGAAGTCCTGCATCGCCCGCCAGGTAGTTTGGTAGTCAACCAGCCCGCATTCGAACACCTTGACGGTAGTAGTGTCATACTTATTCGACATACCCTTCCCGAAAGGTTTGCTTGTAGTCCTGGTAATGCTGAAGCATTTCTTTAAACACCGGGCCGGGTTTACCGGTACCAACGATCTGGTCATTGACTTTACATACTGGCAGGATTTCCTTGGTGGAGCTGCTGAGCCATATTTCTTTGGCGGTGGCCAGCTCGGATTCCAGTATGGATCTTTCTTTTGCCGGCATTTGGTGTTGCCTGGCCAACTCCAGTATCAGGTCACGCGTTACTCCGGGCAGGATGAGATTGTTTCTTGGCGGGGTGGCGATGACATTGTCTTTGTCGACAATGATGACATTGCTGGCGGCCCCCTCGGTGATGTGACCATCGCGCAACAGAATGGCTTCAGTGGCATCCTGTTCTACGGCCGCTTGACGTAACAGCACATTGGCCAATAATGCCGTGGACTTGATGTCACATCGTTGCCAGCGTATATCCTGTTGCGTAATAACGTTAACTCCTTTTTCAAGTAGCGACATGGGCGGCGTCTTTAACGGCTGGCTGAATGCAAAAACGGTCGGGGTAATGTGATCCTCAGGAAAGGCATGATCCCGTGGCGCCACTCCACGGCTGATTTGTATATAAAGCGACTGCTCATCGCTGTCGTTTTCAGCTATTAGCTGGCATAGCATTTTTGACCATGCTGTTTCCGATAAGGGGTTGTTGATCGCTACGGCCCGCAAATTAATACCCAGTCGCTGCAGATGTTGCGGCAAACGGAAGGGCTTTTTGCCATATACCGGTATGACCTCATAAACAGCGTCACCAAAAATAAAACCCCGGTCAAAAACCGATATGGTGGCCTGTTCCGGTGCTATGAATTGACCGTTGAGATATACAGAACTGACATTCTTCATAGTACTACCCGATATGAACGAAAGGATGATTATTCAAACCACAGACGTATTTTGTCAAACGTGCGCTGAATGATGTTGCCACGATCTATCTTTTTTAGCGACAGCAATGGATACTCAGCAATTTTCATCTTGTCCAGTTCCAGCACGATAGAGCCTATTTTCTGCTTTCTCGATATGGGCGCCATTTGGAAATCCTTTACTGTCAGGCGTGCCTTGAGTTTATCGAAGGCGCCTCTGGGCAGAGTCAGGTAGATATCCCTGTCCATACCCAATGGTAGTTCTGAGTCATCACCCATCCAGACCTTTACCCTGGTCGCGGCTTCATTGGCGGCATAAAGCAGGCGGGTTTCATAGTTTAGAAAACCATAACGCAACAAGGTGCGGGCGCCTTCTGTGCGTTGGGTTTCTGATTTCGCTCCCAGGACGATGGCGATCAGTCGCATTTGTTGTGCTTGGGCCGAGGCGGCAATACAGTAGCCTGCCGAGCGTGTGGTGCCGGTTTTGATGCCATCGACCTTAACGGCACCAACCGGCGAATCGATTTTTCGCCACAACAGGGCATTACGATTGTAGTGTGTAATTTCCTTGTATTTGAAGGTCTTGATGGAAAAATATTTATAGAGATCAGGATGGTCCTGTATCAGCCGGGCAGCAAGAACCCCCAGATCACGGGCCGATGAATAATGACCTTCCTGGTGCAGGCCGGTGGCGTTTTTAAAACGGGTATTACTCAGTCCAAGCAATTTGGCCGCTTCATTCATTTTCTTGATAAACTTCGACAAGGTTCCGCTGCTGTGTTCAGCCAGGGCAATAGCCGCGTCGTTGGCTGAGTGCACTACCAGTCCCTGCAACAGGACTCTTGCCTCTATCGAGGTGCCAGGCCGGATAAAGATACGGGCGCCATTGACTTGCCAGGCGTTGTTGCTGATCAGTACCTTGTCGCTTAATTTGAATTTATTGCCCTTCAGCGCATTGAATAACACATAGAGGGTCATGAGCTTGGTGAGACTGGCCGGTGGCAGGCGACGATCGCTGTTTTTTGTCGCCAGCACTCGTTTGCTGTGTACATCCATTAATATCCAGGCCTTTGCTTGCAGGTCCGGGGCAGGGGCAACGTGGGCATCAATGCTGACGGCGACTGTTTTGGGGAGCCAGAAACACAGCGTTATCGTTAGTATGAGGCGACCCATGCGGAGCATATCAGGCATTGTTGCTGATAATAAAATGTGATTCAGTCCCGTACCACGTGGGCATCGGAGATTCCGATTTTTGTGACACGTTGCAATATCAGGTCTTTGCTGGCGCTATTCGCCAGTGGACCTATACGAACCCGGAAGATTTGCTGGCCGTTGCTTTTTTTGATGGTTCTTATTACTACGGGATGTATATCGAGTTTTTCAAGTCGGTCACGTAATGACAGGGCATTGTCGTGGCTGGAAAAGGCGCCGACCTGAAGAAACATCCTGATCTTTTCCGGTCTGGTATGATTCACTATTGGCGCATGTCTTGTTACCGGCGCTTTGGTTCTGGTGTCGTCATCGAGTTTCTCCCTGACCACCGGTGCCGTATCGTATTGCGAGGAAGCAGAGGCGGTTTTGGCAGACACGATGGCAGTCACTTCCACCCTTCCTGTCCCGGTGGCCGTAATACCAAGTTTTCTGGCCGCAACATAGGACAAATCAATTAAACGATTGTGCAGGAAGGGACCTCGATCATTGACGCGTAACACCACTGATTTTCTGTTATTGATATTAGTGACCCGAACATAAGACGGTAGTGGCAAGGTCTTGTGGGCCGCGCTCATGGCGTACATATTGTAGGTTTCGCCACTGGATGTCCTGTTCCCATGGAATTTTTTGCCATACCAGGAGGCGACCCCCCTGGCGCGATAGCCGCGCGCTGACTTCAGTGGAAAATAAATTTTGCCAAAAACAGTGTAGGGTTTATTGCCACCTTTGCTAAGGGGTTCATGCCGGGGGACGGCATCTTGAATAGCGTCGATGTTGACTGGGACCTTTTTGTGCGGTCCATCGTCTTTATAGTAACCACCAGGTTGGCGTGTACTACAGCCGCCCAAAGTCAGAATCAGGGCCAGGATCAGAGTAAGCCAGTAGAGACGCTTCATGGGTGCCTATTATAATATTTTTTTCGTAACATTTCGCTTAATTCGTAAACCGCCATGGCATATTTGCGACTGCGATTGTATTTGGTAATAACGTAGAAGTTATTGTATCCCAGGCGATAAACCGGGCCATTTTCTCCTTCCAGAGCAATCAGGGATACCAGGCGATCTTCCCTGCTCTTGTCATTTTCCGGGAAGATCCCGGCATTAATCAGGTGCCGTATGCTGAGACGCGGTTTGATTCCCAGTTTTTCGAACCAGACATAGAGCTG
>CAJVXG010000070.1 GCA_913009215.1 uncultured Gammaproteobacteria bacterium
GGCCTGTTTGCGTATCGTCCGCGCCACTTCTTCATCAAAGGCATCAATTTTGCCGCCCTTGGCGCGCTTCTTACGCTCTGCCAGAATATAGGCTTCCCGTTTTTTAACCAGCACCGATACCTGTTGCTGTAATGCCTTACGTTTCTTGCCTTTTTTATTGATATAGGCAATGCGTTGCGGTTTGCTCATCGGTCGCATCTTTGCAGGTAAATACTTGTCCTTGACGCTGCCCATTTTTACCTTGCCTTCACGAATATCCTGGATCAGGTCACCGCCCCCTTGCACTACCTTGTTGGTAGCACGATTGTAGGCAATACGATCGCTGGCCGAGGAAACCGGCGCGGCCTCCGATCTTGCCTGTTTCTCCATGGTAAACCTGCGTCGTTTCTCACTACCCCAGGGGATAATGGTGCTGCCAATCCGACGATTCAATCGTGCAATACCGGTATCATAAGGAGTAATAATAATGGTTACGCCACCACTTTGCGGAATGGCACTGTAGGCGCCATTGGTCAGCTGAGCGATTTCTTTCCAGATCGGGGTCGTACGGTAGTTGCTACCTGCCTGAATGGTATTGATAATAATATCTTTCCTCTTGGCCATCATGGCAACTTTGTAATATTTCACATCGTCCTGATAATCCATGTGTGGCGGGGAATCGCCCACCAGGAAAATAACACGCAAGGTATTTCGTTTCTTGCTCCAGCCAATATTCTTTACCGCCTCATACAATGCCTGGTTCACGGATTCCGGCGTATCGCCGCCGCCCTGGGCCTGAAACGATTGCAGATTCTGGTAAATGCTGTCGAGGTCATCGGTCATCTGAAATTTCTTGGTAATGTAGGTATCACCGCGGTCACGAAAACCGATAAGGCAGAATTTCACATTCGGCGTCTGCCTGGCACTGGCAATCTGGTTGGCGATATACCAGATTTTCCTCTTGGCGCCTGAGATTAATCCGCCCATGGAGCCTGTGGTATCAAGTACAAAACATACTTCAATATTTGGCTTACGGGCTGAATATGCTTGAGTGGAAACAATGGGTATGAACAGAAAAAGTGATAACAGTATGGCGATCACTCTCTTCAAAATGTGGCTCATGACGAATCTCCTGTGCGCTGTAAATTGAGGTAAATAATGATCTCTGCTAGCGAAAGCTACTGCGCTTCCAACCAGATACACATTACAAACGCCATGCCACACAGACGGGGTTAATGAAAAACCCCTTAAGGTTCATCAATTTGGTCTTACATAGTAATTACAGTCGCGGTCAACAAAAAGAGATAAACGTGTGATTACAGGTTTGGTAATTTTTGGTATTAATGGTTACTGTCGCTGTCTGGGGCATTGTAGGATTTCCCCCGCCCCAGTAGGTATTTTATTTTCTAAATTACAGGTGGCATGGGGCAGTCCAGGACATCCGAGAAGGCGCGCAGGATTTCGACTTCAACCGGTGAAACCTGTTGGTCATGGGCGACACTGACGGCGCAGGCCTTCAGTATTTTCTGTTTCACCAGGGGTCTCAGCTTTGCCAGTTTTTTCAGAGCAAGATCCAGGCCCGAGAGGCTGATTTCATTCTTCGCCAGAATCTTTTGCTCGCTTAATGCCAGCGTGGCGACTGCCGCTGCAAATGCCTTTGCCGCATCACCTTGATTCTGTTGACCGGCATAGGCCATGACTGACAGTATCAGTCTAATTTCTTTCTTGAGCTGCCTGACATCGGAATAACGGGCTTTTACCGGTGTCAGCTTGAAGAATTGTCCGTCCAGGTGATTGAACAGGATTTTTTGTAATGACCACTCAAATAGATCGACCCGCCCATCCATTTCAATCAATGCGCCCAGGTTGTCCCGGAAGCTTTGATACTGGCTGAGGGATAACTGCTTGAGCGCCGGTATGGCAATATCTATCACCGGTAAGCGATATTGACGATCCAGTTCGGCGATCTCCGGTATCAAGGTGCGCATTACGGCATAGACATCCGCATCGGCATGGTCGCGCAAATGCTGTAATTGTTTGGCCCGGACTGCATTGCCTTCATCCAGTAGCAGAGAATAAATAACCGCCCGGGCGCCGTAGGGCTCACGGGCAGCCTCGATAATGACAGTGGGCAGGCTGGCGATCAGCGAATGTGCATAATCAATGGTTTCCTGCTTGGGATTGCCAATTTGATCGATCGCCGTCATCACCGCAGCGCCCGTAACCACGGCAGCGACCTTTTTGGCAAGCTCTTCGCGCGTCATGGTTTCCTTTTTACCGGCCTCTTCCTCCTCCTGAGGTAATTCGGTTTTGTCGGAAGCATCAAATTCACCATCCCAATGGGGATCGATGCGCAGGATGCGCTTGGCCAGCGGTGGGTGCGTAGCGGACAAAGATTGCATGAAACCCGAAATACCCTGGGCGAAAAAGGCGTGGCTGACTTCCGGTGCTCCGGGGTTTTCCACTTTTGAACCAAACTCGAGCCCGCCGATTCTCTTTAACGCACCCGCAATCCCGTCCGGGTTACGAGTAAATTGAACCGCCGAGGCATCCGCCAGGTATTCCCGTTGCCGGCTCACCGCGGCCTTGATCAGGCCACCGAAAAAAGTGCCGGCAAAGCCGATGACCATCAATCCAATAGCCAGCGCCAGTATTCCACCCGCGCCCTTATCGCTACCCCGCCCGCGCCGCGAAAAAGAAGCAGAATACAAAATATAGTAGCCAATAATGCCGATAACCAGGATGCCATTTAATATGCCCATTAAGCGGATGTTGAGCCGCATATCGCCATTAAATATATGGCTGAACTCATGGGCAATGACGCCTTGCAACTGATCACGGCTTAATTGATCGATCGTCCCCTGGGTCACCCCAATAACGGCATCGCGTGGCGAGAAGCCGGCCGCAAAAGCGTTGATACCCGGCTCCTCCGCAAGCAAATAAACCGGCGGCGCCGGAATGCCGGAAGCAATGGCCATTTCCTCCACCACGTTCAACAGTTTGCGTTGATTCAGGTCATCGGTATTTTGTTGAATCAACTGCCCACCCAACGATTCCGCCACCGCCTTGCCACCGGCCGATAAGGTCATGATTTTGTAGAGACTGCCCACCAACACAACGACACCAACACCGATGCTGACAGCGGCAAATGTCTGCCAATCCATCAGCCCGATAAAGCTGTCCCCACCCTGCAGTTGTTCACTATTTATATAACCGAACACCGCCATGACCAACAGGTTGGTCATGATGATTAAGGTGACCACGGCCAGAATAAACAGGAAGACAAGCTGGACCGTGTTTTTACGCACACGGTCTTGTGATTCGAAAAAATTCATCCTTCAGACTTCAGGAATGCCGCAATCCTAGAACGAGACTTTCGGTGCCGCCTGGATGGCAGCGCTGTCTTCAAATTCCAGCAACGTGGCATCCTGACTGTGACCGAACATGCCCGCAAAGGCGGCCGGCGGAAAGGTCTGCTTGTAGGTATTGTAGGCCATCACCTGGTCGTTAAAGGCCTGCCGGGAGAAGGAGACCTTGTTCTCGGTGCTGGTCAGCTCTTCGCTCAACTGCATCATGTTCTGACTGGCCTTCAGATCCGGGTAGGCCTCCATCACCATATTGAAATTCATCAAGGCGCCAGCTAACTTGCCCTCGGCGCCCATCAGGCCCTTCATCGCCTCGGCACTGCCCGGATCGGCTGCCGCCGCTGACAACATATTTTGCGCCGCATTACGCGCCTTGACCACGGCTTCCAGAGTGCCGCGCTCGTGCTTGATGTAACCCTTAGCGGTTTCAACCAGGTTCGGAATCAAGTCGTAGCGCCGTTTTAACTGGACTTCTATCTGGGCAAAGGCATTTTTATAACGATTCTTAAGTGTGACCAATTTATTAAAAATACCGACCACATAAAAAATGATCAGCGCAATAATGACCAATATCACAATCAGTGTCGTAAACATGTTTCTCGCCTCATTTCCAAACCGTTGAATTGTACAGATTTTAGCATTATATGGACTAGAAGAGGAAAACAAAGGTTTTCCTGGATAGATTTATTTTTTCAGGCCAGAGCTCTGGTGCCATCCGGCAAGCGATTTATCAGGGTAACCCTTAAACTGCTTATCATCAACGAGAATTGGGGACAAATCCACGGCTGACCCACTTAGGCGTCATTCCCGTGGACATAAGACACTATTCCTGTTCTGGAATTTCATGTCCCTGGCCAACTCAATACCCTGTAATCACTGGAATAATGATATTCAATGCACTTTTGTAATATTATGTGGGACACAGCTAAGATGTTTGGTTACACTATTTTTCTGATTTTTGTTTCCAGTACTCGGCCTTGGTCTGGCTTTTCGCAACCCCCACACCGCTGCCATACATCACGGAAAGATAGGACTGGGCTTCCTTATGTCCTTTTTCGGCCGCCATCCGGTACCACTTAAAGGCCTTGGTGTAATCACGATGTTTCGCTCGACCATGGAAATAAAGCTCTCCCAGCCTGAATTGAGATCTAACATTGCCCTGCCCACCTGACAATACGTACCATTTAACGGATTCTTCAAAATTCGGCCTGGTACCGAGTCCCTCCTGATACATCAACCCTAGAATATATTGGGCATGAACATTGCCTTGCTCGGCTGCGGCACGAAACCAGTTTCTTGCGATGGTGTAATCCTTTGCTCTACCCAGCCCATGATAATACATCAATCCGAGTTGATGCTGTGCCTCAACATATCCCTGTTCTGCCGATTTGAGATACCACTGGTGCGCCAGAGCATAGTCACGCTTGATGACCTGACCTTGTTGGTACATCAGAGCCAGGCTGGCTTGTGCCTTATCGTTATCCTGCCTGGCAGCACTCTGGAACCAGCGAAAGGCCTTCCGCGGGTTGCGACGCACGCCTTTACCTGTTGTGTATAACATTCCAAGCCAATATTGCCCACGGGCATGTCCCTTTTTTGCAATATACTTGAATTGCCTGCGCGCGTTGTAGTATTCCTTGTTGTTATATGCGGCTACAGCACTCTCATATTTTTTTTCATAATTCTTTGCTGCATAGCTATTAAAAGCAATACAGGCCAGGATAGTAACTAATAAAAGATGGAATAACTTATTCACAGGAGATGCTCTGACTTTGGGTAGTTTGATACTATGCATTATATCTCGATATTGCCAGGAAAGAGAACCGGCAGTATGGCGATAATCTGTTACCTGGCGGCATATTCTCCCATACACCACCTGGTTATTCGATAATGCAATTGCTATTTATTTCCATTCCCAGAAACACATCCGGCTTTGTATTTTCCTCTGTACTGTATGGTGGTGGTGATTAATTTCCCACCATAGGCAACAATACCGATAGTTTGCCCGCGCATTTTATCCTTTATATATTTAATAGTTCCGTTTGCTCTGATCTCAAATTCACGGGTCTTGCAAAATAAACTCCAGGTAACCTTGCCATTATCGTTGTTTGGCTTCAATTTACAATCTTTCTTCAGGGTTTCCCATTGGGCGGCAGTCGGTACATAGAGGTCCGGGGTAATACAAACCATGGAAGTGTGGGGCCTGCCGGATGTTGGATCTTTCGCGCCCTCCATTTTTAGCACTTTCGCAGTTATTGCCCAATAACCATAACGTATATCGGCGTGCGACACCGGTATTGCCAACAGACCCCAGACACACAACATAAAAAATACTGTCGTCTTTAGTTTCTCGGTCACAAGCTTAATCCTTGAGGCGAAATCCTATCTTCAATTTTACCTGGTAGTGCGCCACCTTGCCGTCTTTAATATGGCCACGAGTTTCCATTACTTCAAACCAGTCCAGGTTGGACAAGGTCTTGGATGCCCTGTTGACGGCATTTTCGATTGCGGCATCCGTTCCCTTGGCGGACGAACCGACCAGCTCTACTATTTTATAGACATGTTCACTCATCTCTTATCTCCTAGGTTAAAATAACTGTGAATCTTGTTTTCTCAATATAATGACTTATTCTGGCGTGGGTGCATACTGAGCAAACACCTCTTCGCCTGTCACGTTATACGTCTTGTTAGAAAAACTATAATAATCCGGCTTTTCATCAATGAAAATCTGATGGTCAAATACCGCTGACTCCATGTTATCAAAAAATCCTGCTGGCGTAATATACTCCTTACTGGTATCTGACCCGGTTTTTTTGCGGGTTTTGCGGACCCGTTCGCGGCACGGACTTGGTTGACTTGTCAGGGGTCACTGTTTTGCCTTCTTCCCAATTTGTGCTTTCCAGTAATTCGCTTTCTGTTCATTAGCAGCGATTCCGAATAAGCCCTTTTCATAGATTTTGGCTAGAGCGCCACGCGAGGCATCAGTGCCTTTGTTCGCAGCCTTTTCATACCAGGACAGGCAACCCCGAGGATCTTGTTTGCCTGCCCAGCCTTTTAGGCACATTGTTGCCATATTATGCATCGCTCCGGGGTTCCCTTGCCTTGCCATATTGTAGTAGGTCATAAATACATTCTGTTGTGCGGTTGGCAATCCTTGCTGCGCAGCTTTCATTTGCCATTCCAGTCCTTTGTTGATATTTTTTTTGACACCCAATCCTTTCACATACATTCCCCCCAGGCTATTTTGTGCGTGAGGTGAGCCGTTTGCAGCTGCTTTTGAAAACCATTTAAGCGCCTTTTTGTAGCTTTTCTTTACACCATTGCCTTTTAAATAGAGTGACCCGATATTATTCTGGGCAACCGAATTTCCTTGCTTGGCAGACCGTAAGTACCATTCCATGGCCTTCCTAAAGTCTTTATTGACTCCTTTTCCTGTCTCGTACATAAGACCCAGATTTGATTGGGCATCAGGATCCCCCTGTTTAGCAGCCTTTAGATACCATTGGACTGCTTGCTTCTCGTTTTTCCTTACGCCCAGACCCTGGGCGTACATAACGCCAATATTGTACTGCGCGAGAGCATTACCCTTCTTTGCCAAAGGCAATAGTAGCGAATGGGCTTTCTTATAGTTTTTCTGCTTGAGAGCGGCAGACCCTTTTTCCAGCGGGCCGGCAAAAGATAAAATGGGCAGTAAAAAAAGCCCGGTAAATACAAGCGTGGTTAAGATTTTCTTAAATTCCATAAATTCTTTTCTCCGAAAATTATCTTTTTGTCTAACGGCCCAAATAAACAGCACACAGTTTTTTGTATTGGCTGTGGAGTGTGTGGTTAAAAAAATAGATGTCAGAGAGCACTTAGAACCTCTAACGAGGTTCATTAAGTATTTCCTGATCTCACTTCGCTCGTTCTGGTCACTTTGTTTCTAATATTAACGGAAATTGCTCTCTGGCCCGGTTTTTACATCGCTTGATGTAACACAAGCATTCAGATCTTTTAGAATCCCATTCTCAATATTATAAATCCATCCGTGAACGGAAAGCTCGCGCCCCTGTTTCCATGTGTTTTGTACAATAGTTGTGTTACAAATGTTTGTTACCTGCTCCTTTACATTTAGCTCACAGAGTAAATCCAGCTTCTCATCATGCTTTAGCCCTTTAAATCTTTCAGCATTGAAACGGATAACATCCTTAATATGCCGCAGCCAATTATCGATAAGACCATGCTCTTGATCTTCCATGGCGGCCTTAATACCACCGCACCCATAATGACCGCAAATTATAATATGCTTGACTTTGAGAACATCGACGGCGTACTGTACAACAGAAAGACAATTCAAGTCTGTATGAACAACAACATTTGCAATATTGCGATGTACAAATACTTCACCAGGAGGCAGGTTTACTATTTCGTTCGCAGGAACCCGGCTATCTGAACAGCCAATCCAAAGATATTCTGGAGCCTGTTGCCTGGATAATTGTGAGAAAAACTCCGGGTCTTTTTCCTTGATCGCAGTTGCCCACGCCAAATTCCTGTCAAAAAGATACTTTAGTGTTTTCAAA
>CAJVXG010000071.1 GCA_913009215.1 uncultured Gammaproteobacteria bacterium
CGCCCACCATCCCCTGTTGTTTATTATGTCTTAACTAAAACAGTAACGAGGTTCGAGGAAAAAACCAGAAACCAGCCACTCGTTACTCGATCCTCGTCCCTAATTATTTCTAGCCAGGTGCAGGCTGTTGCGGCTGATGGTATTGAGCTTCGCCACCCACTGCTGTGATTGTTGCAGGAAATCATCACGATATTTTGCCTTGATCGGCGCCGCCTGCGGGAAATGGTAAGTCAGCGGATTACGGTGTGCCTTGTTGACACGGAATTCGTAGTGCAGGTGTGGTCCGGTAGCCAGGCCGGTACTGCCAACAAAACCGATGATCTGGCCCTGGTCAACGTAGCTGCCGACGCGGATAGCGCGATTTAAACGGGTCATGTGCGCATACAGGGTACTGTAGACCCCGCCGTGTTTGATGATAACGGCATTGCCGTATCCACCTTTGCGACCGGCGTGGGTGACACGCCCTTTGGCGGTGGACCGGATCGGGGTGCCGCGTGGTGCGCCATAGTCGACGCCACGGTGGGCACGCCAGCGTTTCAATACCGGGTGATAACGGCGCAGGGTAAAGCGGGAGGTGATACGGCTGAGCTTGACCGGGGCGCGCAAGAAGGTGCGTTTGATACTGTGCCCGGTGGGGCTGAAATAGGATGTCATGCCGTAGGAATTTTTATGCGCCACCACCCGGTAGGTCTTGCCGCGGTTGACGAACTCGGCGGCGACAACCTGACCGTCGGCTACTTTCTGTCCCTGGAAGAACTTCTCCTCAAAGATTACGGCGAAGCTATCGCCCTTGCGGATATCGAGGACAAAATCGATGTCCCAGCCAAACAGCTCCACCAGCAGCATAATCATCGGATCGGACAGACCCGCGGCCTGCCCATCGACAAACAGGGAGTGATTAATGATACCGGTGACGTAGGCAATGCGGGTCTCGAACTCCCTCTTGTTGGTGTTGACGGAAAATACGTCATTGTCGTCTCGCCGGATATTCAGGGTTTCAAAGGAATTCATGTGGTAAGTCAGCTTCTGTAACTCACCGCCATTATTTACGCCAAGATTGATGATCTGCCCCGGCGACAACCGATATAGCGATCTGGCCTTGCGGTTCTGACTGATGGCCCGGCGTAATGCGGGTTGGTCGACATTTTGCCGTTGCAGAATGGCAGACAGGGTGTCGCCGCGACGGACCGTGACCTTGATCCATTGCAGGCTATTCCCATCCAGCGTGCCGTGCCTGGCACTGGCCTCCAGGGTCTGGACCGGACCGGTTTCCTGTTTGGAAATAATCGAACCATTACTATTGTTGGTGGTGGCCAGCATTTGCGATGGTGGCTGTGCAATCATACCGTGGGCCTGGTTTATTGCCGGGATTTGTTCCGGGGAAATCGAGGCGATGGATACCGTCGTCAATACCAGGGCGGCTCCCGTTAACACAATGGCAATGCGATAGTATTGTTGCCTGGCAGGGTCAAGACCGGGCAGGCGACCATGCCAAAGCGCCTTTAGCCAGTGTTTTGCTCTTGTAATGAAAGACATATCGATAAATACTTAAAGTAGTACCTTAGAATATAATCCTAAATACAGCGATTTAACAGCCCGACCATCTCTTTATCGAGACAGTATGTCTAAGTATGTCTATATATAAGGTGTGTTAACCTTCGCAGCATTAAGTATTGGTCATTTATAGCGAGAAACAACGGAAATATGGCAGACAGTAAAGCAGCTTTAGAGCAGATCAAGCGCGGTACCGATGAAGTCCTGCTTGAGACCGAGCTCGAACAACGCCTGAAGCAAGCCGGTTCCTTGCGTATCAAGGCCGGCTTTGACCCCACGGCGCCGGACCTGCACCTGGGCCACACGGTATTGATCAACAAGTTGCGCCAGTTCCAGGAGCTTGGTCATGAGGTGCTGTTCCTGATCGGTGATTTCACCGGCATGATTGGGGACCCGACGGGCAAGAGCAGCACACGGCCACCATTGACCCGCGACGAGGTCATCGACAACGCCAAAACCTACGAGCAACAGATTTTCAAAATACTGGACCCGGAAAAAACCCTGGTAATGTTCAATTCCAGCTGGATGAATGAGATGGATGTCGCCGACCTGATTGCGTTGGCGGCCAGGCACACCGTAGCGCGTATGCTGGAGCGCGATGACTTCAGCAAGCGCTACAAGAGCGGACAGCCGATTGCGATTCATGAATTCCTCTATCCCCTGATCCAGGGCTACGATTCCGTCGCCATGAAGGCCGATGTCGAGCTCGGTGGTACCGACCAGAAATTCAACCTGCTGGTGGGCCGGCAAATGCAGGAGGCCTATGGGCAAAAACCACAGGTGGTCATCACCATGCCCATCCTCGAAGGTCTGGATGGGGTACAGAAGATGTCGAAGTCGCTGAACAATTATATCGGCATTAGTGAAGCAGCGGATGAGCAATTCGGCAAAATCATGTCGATCTCCGACGATCTCATGTGGCGTTACTTTGAGCTCCTGAGTTTTCGGCCCATGCAGGAGATCGAGGGCTTCAAAAAGGACATTGCCGCAGGCAAGAACCCGCGCGACATCAAATTTCTGTTGGCGGAAGAGATTGTGGCCCGCTTCCACGATGCGCCAGCGGCGATCAAGGCGCAGGAGAATTTTATTGCCCGTTTTCAAAAGGGGGCGATGCCGGACGATATACCGGAAAAGGAGTTGTTTTCGGCCACCGACAGCATGTCTATTTCGTTAGTGTTGAAAGAGGCAGGCCTAAGCTCCAGTACATCGGAGGCCCGGCGCAATATCAGAGGAGGAGGGGTTCGAATTGACGGAGAGCGTGTTGATGATGAGAAACTGGAGATCCCAATTGGGACAAGTCATGTATTCCAGGTGGGCAAGCGCCGGTTTGCTAAAATCACAGTTTCGGGGTGTTAATGTCTAAAGAGGTGGTGGGCGTAATTGATGGTGAATGCGTTAGCGACGGCAAACAAGCCATCGCCGCAGACCAGACCCGTGTTTGCCGAGTTGGTTGCACGACTTACCGTGATCCAGGGAACCTAAAAACCATACTTTTTTTGATTTTATTTGCCTGATTTCGGTACCCTGTTTCATCAGAGTCTATACTTAAAGGTCAAAATCAACTCTTTCTGGCGTGGGGGAGAACGGCAGCGAATGTGGGTGAAGGCTTGTAGCGTCGACTCTTAGAGTCCACGTCGACCTTATTGGTTTAACATGGGCCAAACGGCTAGTAGCTAGTAGCCCGGAAGGAGCGAAGCGTATTCCGGGAGCACTAAGAAGATAATCCTGCATTTCATTCAGGTTACGCGCCAGGGGCCGGGGCAATGCAAGACGCAATCGCAACTGATTGGGAAAGGAGGTGCATGATGGCGCAAGCACAAATCAAAAACCGTGACATGGATGGTCTATCCATTCCACTGGAACGCGATGCCTTTATGCGTAACCTGATCCGGGAATTGTCCGGGCTGCTTGAGGATATGGTGGGTCTGGAGGAGGCGGCCGGGTTTATCAGTGTCGTCGGCCAACACATGGGCGCCCGGCTCAACAACGATTACCGGCAGGCGTTAAAGGTATCAAATCTTAATCGAGGACAAATCGCCCAGGTGCTGGTGGACCTGAAACAGCGCATCAAAGGGGATTTCTACATCATCGAAGAGGACGATACCAGGATCGTATTGGGCAATCGCGTCTGCCCCTTTGCCGACAAGGTCAAGGATCGCCCCTCGTTGTGCATGATGACCTCGAATATCTTCGGCGTGATCGCGGCGGAGAACCACGGTTACGGCAAGGTCTCGCTGGAGCAGACCATCGCCCAGGGCGATGCCGAATGCCGGGTGGTGGTCTACCTGGAATCCAGCGACGAGGCCCAGGCGGCCGAGGGCCGGGAGTATTACAAGACAGAGGGCTAGCGATGTTACCGGATCAGTTCCTGCTGTTTACCGAAACACTGCCCGAGCCCTTGTTTCTTCTCACCGGCGAGGGTGAGATTCTGCAGGCCAACGCGGCCGCCCATCGCTTGTTGGGCGTGGCCGCCCGCTGTCTTGGCGGCATCAAGATCCAGGATCTTGTACAAGGAGATACGGGCAAGCTTGATCAATGCCTGCGCCTGTGGGCCCGGAGCCGGGAAATGCTGCCCGCCTCCCTGTGTTTGCGCAACGCCGATGGCCGTACCGAGAAATGTCATTGCAGTGGGGCCTTGATACAACCGCGCTCAGATGAGCTACCCGCCCTGATCCTGTTGCGCTGTCAGCAAAAACAGACCCTGACCCGTGGCTTTGTTGCCCTGAATGAACAAATCGAACTGCTTCGAAAAGAAATCGCCGAGCGCAAACAGGCGGAACAGGCGCTGCGTGGCAACGAAGAGCGCTTCCAGACTCTGGCCAGGGTCTCGCCGGTGGGTATTTTCCGCACCGATGCGCAAGGAAACTGTATCTACACTAACGAGCGCTGGCGCGAACTGGCTGGCATGAGCGAAGCGGAGGCGCTCGGCGAGGGCTGGGCCCGGGCGCTGCACCCCGAGGATCGGGAACGGGTATTCACGGAGTGGTACCAGGCTGCGGCAGACAAAGTCCCGTTCAAGGCCGAATGCCGCTTCCAGCACCCCGACGACGGCAAGGTCAGCTGGTTGTTGGCCCTGGCTGAAGCGGAACTTGACGCCGGGGGCCGGGTGCTTGGCTATGTCGGTACCATCACCGACATCACCGAGCGCAAATATGCCGAAGAGCAGCTCCGCCTGCAGGCCGCCGCCCTGGAAGCCGCGGCCAACGGTATTGTCATTACTGATCGTGAAGGAGAGATTCAATGGGTCAATCCGGCCTTTACCAAGATTACCGGATATGGCTTTGAGGAGGTCGTCGGCCGGAATCCTCGCCTGCTGAAATCCGGTAAGCATGATCGAGAATTCTATCGGGAGCTCTGGGACACCGTTTTGGCCGGGCGGGTTTGGCGCGGCGAGCTGATTAATCGTCGCAAGGACGGCAGTCTCTATACCGATGAACAGACCATTACCCCGGTATGCAATGAGCAGGGAGAAATCATCCGTTTTATCGCCGTCAAGCAGGACATCACCGAGCGCAAGCGGGCAGAAAAAGTACTGAAAGAACATGAATCGCTTTTAACCGCGTTTGTGAATGCGTTACCAGATGTTGGATTTATACTTAATGAAGATGGAAGATATTTGGAAGTATTGGCATCAAAGGAAAAATTATTATACCTGGGGGTTGATGAATTAAAAGGAAAGCTGCTGCATGAAGTCCTGCCGAAAGAATCCGCTGATGCATTTCTGGAAATAATCAATCGTACCATTGAAACCGGAGAACCTCAGAAATATGAGTATCGACTGGATGTCCGGGCTGGAGCAACCTGGTTTGAAGGCAGGACATCATTAATGGAGGGCACAGTTGACGGCAAACAGACCATTGTGTGGATATCGTTTGACATTAGCAAACGCCGCCGGGCCGAGGAGGCGATCAGGAATATCGCGGCCGGTGTAGCTACCAGGACCGGTACCGAATTCTTTAATCAACTGGTGATAAAACTGGCCAAGTTGTTCGAGGCCGACTATGCCTTTATCGGTCTAATCGATAACAAAAAGCCTGATACGGTAACCAGCCTGGTTGTTTCGGCTTTCGGCGAGAATGTAGATAACATATCGTATTCCCTGAAAGATACCCCATGCGCCAACGTTATTGGTCAGCAAACCTGCACCTATCCCGACAAGGTGCAGCAGCAGTTTCCCAAAGACAAGTTATTGCAGGATATGGGTGTCGATAGCTACATAGGAACCCCGTTGTTTGATAGCGAAAATAAACCCATCGGGTTGATCGCGGTTTTGGACAGCAAGCCTATGAAAACCGATACTGCCATGGTCGATATACTGGAAATCTTTGCCGCCCGTGTCGGTGCCGAGTTGGAGCGCAGTCGCGCCGAACAACGTTTGGCCAGTGCCAAACAAAAACTGTCCCTGCATGTGCAGCAAACACCTCTGGGCGTCATTGAGTGGAATACCGATTTCAGGGTAGCGGAATGGAACCCGGCGGCAGAAAGAATCTTTGGCTACACACGGGAAGAAGCCATGGGCCGTCATGCGGTAGGGCTGATCGTTCCTGAAAATATTAGAGACCATGTTAATGAGATATGGCTCGCACTATTAGAAAATCAAGGTGGTCACCGAAGTACCAATGAGAATTTCACCAAGGATGACCGTGCCATTATGTGCGAGTGGTACAATACCCCGTTGGTAGCCGATAATGGTGAGGTTATTGGTGTCGCCTCGCTGGTGGATGACATTACGGATCGCACCAGGGCCGAAGCTGCGGTACAACATATGGCCTATCATGATGCGCTCACCGGTCTGGTCAATCGCAGTGAGTTTGAGTTGCGCCTGCAAGGGTTGCTGGCGGATGCATATGACCAGAGGTCTGTGCACGCCATGTTGTATCTGGACCTGGACCAGTTCAAGATTATTAACGACACTTGTGGTCACGCCGCGGGTGATGCCATGCTCAAGGCCCTGACCGGCCTGCTGCAAGATCAGGTTCGTGATAGCGACACCCTGGCAAGATTAGGCGGTGATGAGTTCGGTATTTTGTTGACCGGCTGCCCGTTGTCGCAGGCACAACGCATTGCCGAAGACGTCATTCAAGCGATCAAGAAGTTCCGTTTTGACTGGAAGGGAGTTAGCTTCGAGACCGGAGCCAGTATCGGCATGGTTTCTATTACTTCCGAGAGCGAAGATATTGCCAAGGTTATGAGTGCTGCCGATATGGCCTGCTATATGGCCAAGGATATGGGGCGAGGCCGTGTACGCGTTTATGTAGAGGACGATGCCGAGTTGACAAGACGCCATAGTGAGATGGCATGGGTCTCGCGGATCAACCAGGCGATGAAGGACAATCGTTTTGTATTGTTCCAACAGGATATTGTTGCCTTGAATTCCGACAACCAGCACGTCAGCCATAAGGAAGTGCTTTTGCGATTATATGATAGTGACGGCCAACTGATTGTGCCGGATGAATTTATTCCACCAGCCGAGCGTTATAATCTGATGCCCGCACTGGATCGCTGGGTAATACACAAATCGTTTACGGAGATTGCAAAAAATCCATCGAATGGCTGTCAGTATTCCATAAATCTTTCCGGTACTTCTTTAAACGACGACGACCTGGTTGATTATATACAAGGGCAGTTCGGGGAAACTGGTCTGGCGCCAGGCCGTATCTGCTTTGAAATCACCGAAACCACGGCTATCTCGAACCTGTCACGTGCCGCCAGCCTGATACAAAATATCAAGGATATGGGTTGCCTGTTTTCCCTGGATGATTTTGGTAAAGGCGCCAGTTCCTTCACTTATTTGAAGAACTTGTCGGTGGATTATCTAAAAATCGATGGTGGTTTTGTAAGCGATTTTATTGATGACCCCACCGATTACGCTATTATTGAATCCATTAATAAAATTGGTCATGCCCTGGGGATCCAGACGATTGCGGAATGCGTTGAGGACGAGGCCAGCTTGAGAGGACTGAAAGAAATCGGGGTTAACTTTGCCCAGGGCTATATCATCGCCAGACCGGAGCCCCTTCAGGCCGCGTAAATCGGATCACCCGGGAGCGTGTTTTGGGTTATTATCCGGATAAATTATTATAAATACAAGTTATGCCAAACACCGACCCTTTGCTTGAAAGTTTATTTGAGACCAGCCTTACTCTGGTTGCGTACATGGATACGCAGTTTAACTTAATTCGAGTTAACCAAAAGTACGCCGAGGCCGATGACAGGAGCCCTGAGTTTTTTGTCGGTAAGAATCATTTTGATCTCTGCCCGAACAAGGAAAACCAGGAGATTTTTCAAAAAGTTG
>CAJVXG010000072.1 GCA_913009215.1 uncultured Gammaproteobacteria bacterium
TACACCTGAAAGAAGCGGCTGCGGTAATACTTCAGTTCTTCAATGGATTCCCGGATATCGTCAATCGCCTTGTGCGTATTCTGTTTCTTGAATCCCTTGAGCAATTCCGGTTTCCAGCGCTTTATCAGCTCCTTGATGGAGCTGACGTCCAGATTGCGATAATGAAACCAGGCCTCCAGCTCTGGCATATGCCGCGCCAGGAAACGCCGATCCTGACAAATACTGTTGCCACACATCGGCGATACATTTTTCGCCACGTGCTGTTTCAGGAATGCAATGGTTTGTTTCTCGGCATCGACCTCCACCAGTTGCGATTGCTTGACTCGTTTCACCAACCCCGTGGCATTGTGGGTCTTGGTATTCCATTCATCCATCGAGTCCATAATCTCGTCGTCCTGGTGTACCGCCAATACGGGTCCCTCTGCAATAATATTGAGGTCGGCATCGGTAATGATGGTGGCCACCTCAATGATCAGATCGGCCTCGGTATTTAACCCTGTCATTTCAAGGTCTATCCAGATCAAGGCATTTTGGTCTTGCCCTCCGCTTTCCGACATGCGTCTTCTCCGTTTTTAGTCTATTATTCTGCGCCAAATTGTTACATGATAACACGATCAATATGAATCAATTTACTCTACTGTTCCTTTTCTTCCTGGCCCTGGCGACCGGCATTGAGCTATGGCTGGCCTGGCGCCATATTCGCCATGTGCGCTCACACCGAAAGACAGTGCCCGATACCTTTTCCGAGAAGATTTCACTACAAGCCCATCAGAAGGCGGCAGATTACACCGTCAGCAAAACCTCCTTTGGCCTCTATGAAAAATTATTTGGTGTGGCTATCCTGCTCATATGGACACTGGGCGGCGGACTGCAATGGCTCGATACCTTCTGGCGACAGCAGGCCTGGGGAGATGTTCTGGGTGGCGCCGCATTCATACTCAGCGTTTTCCTCATCACCGGGTTGCTCTCCCTGCCGGCCTCCCTGTATGAAACCTTTGTTATTGAACAACGCTACGGCTTTAACAAAACAACACTGAAATTATTTATTACCGATCTCGTCAAACAGACTGTTTTGATACTGGCTATTGGCGCCCCATTGTTGATGCTGGCCCTGTGGTTAATGGGAAAAATGGGGACATACTGGTGGCTCTATCTCTGGGTGGTCTGGATCGGTTTTAGCCTGTTTATGGTCTGGGCCTATCCGACATTAATTGCACCATTGTTCAACAAATTCAAGCCGCTGGACAATGACTCATTACTACAACGCATTAATGCGCTGCTCAATCGCACCGGATTCAAGAGTAATGGTGTTTTTATCATGGACGGCTCCAAACGCTCTGCGCATGGCAATGCCTACTTTACCGGTTTCGGCAAAAGCAAGCGTATCGTCTTCTTTGATACGTTATTAAAAAACCTTAGCGATAAGGAAGTCGAGGCCGTACTGGCACATGAACTGGGACATTTTAAACATCACCATATCCTGAAACGTATCCTGGTGACGTTCATTCTGAGTTTGTTATCGCTGGCCGTGCTCGGCTGGCTCGTCAGTCAGCCGTGGTTCTATAGCGGTCTGGGTATGTCACAGGCCTCCAATCATGCCGCCCTGATGCTTTTCATCCTGGTCGGACCGGTTTTTACCTTTTTGCTAAGCCCGGTCTTCTCCTGGAGCTCGCGCAAACACGAATTTGAAGCCGACAATTTTGCGGTGAAGCAAACCGATGCCCGGGAACTGGTCAATGCCCTGGTAAAACTCTATAGCGAGAACGCCAACACATTAACACCAGACCCGCTACATTCCGTCTTTTACGACTCGCACCCCCCTGCCCCAGTACGCGTTTCTCGCCTGCTGGCGCATTCTTCATAACAATGGAGACGTTACAATGAATAAAATAATATTTATATTTGTATCCCTGCTGGTTTTCGGTAGCAGCAGTGCCGCCGAAAACGACGTCGCCAACAAGCGTGGTGAAAATCTGCATAACACCCACTGTATGGCCTGTCACAATAACAGCATTTATACCCGCAAGAAAAGAATAATAAAAACCAAACTACAGCTGGTACAACAGATCAAGGGTTGTGATCATCAACTAAGCAAGAATTTTAACAAGCAGGAAACCAAAGATCTCATTGATTACCTCAACCGCAATTTCTATAAATTTAAATAATGGTGGAGACAAACCATGTCTGATCTGAAAAGCAAACATTGTGCGCCATGTGAAGGAGGTGTCAGCCGTATGGACAGGGAAGCGGCCAATAACCTGCTGGGCCAGACCAAAAGCTGGAAGCTAAACGACGAAGCCACCGAAATCCAGCGCACCTATACATTCAGAAATTATTATGAAACGGTTGCCTTCGTTAATGCCGCGGCATGGATAGCACACCAGGAAGATCACCACGCCGATATTGAATTTGGATACAAAAACTGCCGCATACGCTACAGTACACATGCTATCGATGGACTCTCCATTAATGATTTTATTTGTGCGGCAAAAATCAACGACCTCATAGGCGAATGAGGTCGTCTGGCAAAGAAATGGATTAACGTGTGATTGTTTTATCCAGGGGGTATTCCGGATAACGCTTCCTGAACACTTCAAGGTACTTGTCGGCCTCTTTGTGCCTTGCGGCCTTACGCAACTTTCTGATTTTCTCCAAAAGCGCCTCATCCTGCTTCTTTAATTTCTTTTCTGGCACGGCGGGCGCAATGTCGGAGGCTACGCCCTGACTGGTTGTATTACTACGCTCTTCTTTGGTCTGACGTGCACGACGATACTGCGCATCACTACCACCGACGGACTTCTTGCTGGCGGGTTTCGTCTCTGCGGCTTTATTCAGCGCGGGCGACACCGATTCAGTATCCGCAATACTTCTTGATTTTAATGTACCTGAGGCAGAGACAGGCTGCTGCTTCAATTGTTGTGCTCTCCCATCCTTGAGATCAAATTTACCGGCAGGCGCCGCTTTGCGCTTCCTGGGCTGGTACTGCTTGTCGGCACCGATGCTTTTCTTGCCCACCGGCTTCTCCATGATGGACAAGTCGGCGCCACTTTCCGTCGGTTTATTCACCCCGCTTTCATCGGTAACAAACAGCACCACACCGACACTAAGTACCAGTATGGCCGCCAGCGACAATGGCACCGTCCAGTTCGATGCAAACGGGCTGCTGATGGCTTGTGCCCTGGGCTTCAGGGCGCGGCGCGCCTCCGCCAGGATGGCATCGTCAACCTCGGGGGATGGCCGTAATTGTGCGGCATCGTGATACAGTCGTGACAATTCAGAATTGCCCTCAAGGTATTTGTCGAATTCTTTGTCTCTCATCACATGGCCCCGGACTATATCTGCGCCTGTTTACGAATTTTTGACACAGCGTAACGCAATCGACTCTTCGCCGTCTCCACATTGACACCGGTGGTGACCGCAATTTCCTCCAGGCTCAGTCCTGCCTCTTCCCGTAACAGGAAGGCTTCACGTTGTGCCTCCGGCAAGGCATCAACCTGTTCCAGTAATTTATCGATCTGCTTCTTGATGTCCATATGTATTTCCGGATCGGCGCTATTGTCGGCCACCAGGGTCTCGCAATCCGCTTCATAATTATCCGAATACGAAACCGGCAAGCTGTTTGATTTCCGGCGATAGTAGTCCACCAGTCGGTTATGGGCCAGGCGGTACAGGTAGGTCGTAAATTTTGCACTCACCTGGTAACGCTCACGCGCCCGTATCAAATTAAACCAGACGTCCTGCAACAGTTCATTGGCATCACTGGCGTTGCTGCATTGATAATAAAAATATCGAAATAACCCGCCCTTATGCCGGCTATATAAAACCGTAAAGGCATGCTCATTGCCATCGCGGTACTCAATCATAAGATCTTCGTCTGGCTGTTTACTTAACATATACAAACGCGGTTATAATTTTTCGGGGTCAGGATCAGCTGGCTGCTGTTATCGCTCCCGACCAGGCCAGAACCTGTATTTATGGGCGCATATCCTCTTCCGGATAAGCGCTGATCTTGTGGATAGACAGGTCCGCACCCTCATGTTCTTCCTCTTCGGACAGTCGAATGCCCATAACGGCACGAAGGATACCGTACACCAGGAACCCCCCTATCAGGGCAATACTGATACCCATTACGGTGCCGATTATTTGGGACATAAAGCTGACGCCTCCCTTGCCCCACAATCCTGTCTGACCAAAAATACCGCAGGCAATACCGCCCCACGCCCCGGCAAGACCGTGCAAGGGCCACACACCGAGTACATCATCAATTTTCCATTTGTTCTGGCAAAGATTGAAGGCGACGATGAACAGAGCGCCGGCAACGGCGCCTATCACGAGCGCACCAAGCGGATGTACCACATCGGAACCGGCACAAATTGCCACCAGACCGGCCAGGGCGCCGTTGTGGACGAAACCCGGGTCATTGCGGCCCACCACCAGCGCAGCCAGTACACCACCGGCCATCGCCATCAATGAGTTGACCGCGACCAGACCGGTTACTCCTTCCAGCGACTGGGCACTCATGACATTAAAACCAAACCAGCCAACCGTCAGTATCCACGATCCCAGTGCCAGAAACGGGATGTTCGATGGCGGGATGGCGATCAATTGCCCGTCCTTGCTGTATCGCCCCCTGCGCACACCGAGCAGCATCACCGCTGTCAGCGCCAACCACCCGCCCATGACATGAACCACAACGGAGCCGGCGAAGTCATGGAACTTGGCGCCAAAGCTCGACTCCAGCGTTTCCTGAACAATAGGTAATGTTTTTCCCCAGGCGATCCCCTCAAACAGGGGGTAGACCAGGGCCACCACCAATGCCGATGCAATCAGCTGCGGCAGAAAACGCGCGCGCTCGGCAATACCACCCGATATGATAGCCGGTATCGCCGCCGCGAAAGTCAACAGGAAGAAGAATCGCACCAGCTCTATGGTACCAATCTCCTCCAGTGCACTGACCGGCTTCAGAAAGCTGGTCTTGTAAGCGATGTAGTAACCGATCAGGAAATAGGCAACCGTTGATATTGAAAAGTCACTAATGATTTTCATCAGCGCGTTGACCTGATTTTTCTTACGCACGGATCCGACTTCAAGAAAGGCAAAGCCGGCGTGCATGGCCAACACCATGGCGGCGCCCATGAGTAGAAAAAATATATCGCCTCCGCTCTTGATCACGTTTCTTCCTCCCGGGAGTTGATCTTATTTTTTAGTTTTTAAAGGCTATGAGATGCGCCGCATGGTACCGGATAATAGCGCCAAGTTGAACTGCGTCTGTGCCAATCAGGCCTCTGTGCGTCCGGCAAAGGCGCGCGCCAATGTATTTCGATCCAGATACTCCAGCTCTCCGCCGACAGGTACCCCGTGCGCAATCCGGGTCACCAGTATGTCCCGTGCGCGCACCAGTTCACCGATATAATGTGCTGTCGCCTCACCTTCGACAGTGGAATTGGTCGCCAGAATGACTTCGCGCACCTGCTCTTCGTCGAGTATTTTCTCCAGCCGTCCGAGTCCGAGTTCATCCGGCCCGATTCCGTCGAGGGGAGACAACCGCCCCATGAGCACAAAGTACAAGCCTTTGTATGCGCCCGTCTGCTCAAAAGAGGCGTAATCTGCTGGTGACTCAACAATACATAACAGGGAAGGGTCGCGTTTGGGCGATGCACATATATGACACAGTTCATTCTCGCAGAAA
This sequence comes from uncultured Gammaproteobacteria bacterium, assembly GCA_913009215.1. Classification (GTDB taxonomy): domain Bacteria; phylum Pseudomonadota; class Gammaproteobacteria; order Acidiferrobacterales; family CAJVXG01; genus CAJVXG01. The sequence continues at coordinate 5,690 of CAJVXG010000072.1, forward strand.
TTATTGCATCGTTGGCAGTGACCGACGTGCTCTACAGCGTATTTCAGGGAATCGGCGATCTCCATGGCGCCCTGGCGATCACGCTCCAGCAAATGCAGGGCCATGCGCTGGGCGCTCTTGGGACCCACACCCGGTAGGCGCCTTAAGGCCTGTTTCAGTGCTTCAATCGCTGGAGAGTCGGTCATATCTAGAGCGGTAAATTCAGTCCCGGAATATTCAGACCCGCCGTCAGGCCTGACATTTTTTCCTGCGTGGTTTTCTCCACCTTGCGAACGGCATCGTTCAGCGCTGCCGCAATCAGATCCTCCAGCACTTCCTTGTCATCACCCATGAGGCTGTCGTCAATGGTTACCTTGCGTACATCGTGCCGACAAGTCATGGTCACTGTGACCATGTCACCACCGGCAGAACCGGTGACTTCGATAGAGGCCAGTTCCTCTTGCGCCTTTTGCATATCTTCCTGCATCTTTTGCGCCTGACGCATCATATTGCCTATTCCGCCTTTCATTCTTTGTTCCTCCGCAACCACTTATTTGGGTCTGATCGATTCACTATTAATACGGGCGCCAAATTGTTCCACCAGGCTTTGTACATTGGCGTCATCCTCTATGGCATCAATAGCCTGCTGATGCTGTTCATGCTGGATACGTTTTTTCTGCATCGCCGGGGTTTCATTGGCTGGTTTGCCCACAGCAATATCTATCGCAATCTTGTGTCCGCAATACTGTTGCAGGGCATTGGAAAATTCCATTTGGCGATCTTTGCTCAACAACCGGGCACAATTCTCATCCAGTGTGAACTGCCATTTTTTATCGTCCTTCCGGTCGAGAGACAGGTTTATGGCAAATTCCCGCAACAAGCCGTCAATAGGTAACTGCTCTATCATAGCGCCCCAACCATTATCGTCTGCCGCGATAACACTGGTGATATTGTCTTTGGCAGTACTGGTCACACTAGCCTTGGCTGTACTGCTCTTACTGGGAGCCGTCGTCTTTGCCGGGACTATGGTCGCCTGTGTTACCGCAACATCGGCTTGCGGTTGAAACACCAGCATGCGCAGTAACACCATCTCCAGCCCGGTACGTGGATCGGGCGCCAACGACAAGTCGCGACGCCCCATTAAACCGATTTGATAGAATAACTGAATGTCTTCCGCATTAAACAACTGCGCCAACTTCTGTAATGTCTCGAGCTCTGCTATGTCACCTCCAAGGACATCGGCACCGGCCTGCAGAATGGAGATGTGGTGCAAGGCCAATAACAATTCAGACAGGTAATTATCGCAATCACGGCCTTGCTCAATAACTTCCTGCACAATCTGCAATAACTCCGGCGCCTGTCGATCCAGCAACGCATTGAGCGATCGCACAATCGCCCGCTGATCGATAGTCCCCAGCATGTCGTGCACACAGTCTTGCTGCACCTTGCCGCCACAAAAGGCAATGGCCTGATCCAGCAGGCTCAATGCATCGCGCATGCTGCCATCGGCGGTGCGCGCCAGGGATTGCAAAGCGCCTGCTTCAAAGGCAACAGATTCACTCTTTAATATCTTGTCCAGTTGGCCGCTAATACTCTCTGGCGACAAACGTTTCAGATTAAATTGCAAACAACGGGACAACACCGTTACCGGCAACTTTTTCGGGTTCGTGGTCGCCAGCAGAAATTTGACGTGGGGTGGTGGTTCTTCCAGGGTTTTTAACAGGGCATTAAAACTGTGCCCGGAGAGCATATGCACCTCGTCTATCAGGTAGACCTTGAAGCGCCCGCGTGTGGGCGCGTACTGCACGTTATCCAGCAGCTCCCGGGTATCGTCCACCTTGGTTCTCGATGCGGCATCGACTTCGATCAGATCAACAAAACGCCCTTCATCTATCTCGGTGCAGGAGGCACACTGACCACAAGGGGTCGCACTCATGCCTTGCTCGCAATTCAGCGACTTGGCGACAATACGTGCGATCGTGGTTTTACCCACGCCCCGGGTCCCGGAAAACAGGAAGGCGTGATGCACACGATCATTATCCAGGGCGTGACTTAATGCCTGTACCACATGCGACTGCCCGACCAATTCACTGAATTGCCGGGGCCGCCATTTGCGTGCCAGTACTTCGTAGCTCATATTGCTTATGCAAAATCCT
>CAJVXG010000073.1 GCA_913009215.1 uncultured Gammaproteobacteria bacterium
CGGGCGGCATTGTTGATCAGTGCCACTGTTGGATGCGCCAACCTCGACAGGTAATCGATCTCGCCCTTGTGATTCATGCCCATTTCAAGGATGAGAAAACGGTCCTGCCTGGATAAACGCAACATCGTTAACGGCAAACCAATATGGTTATTCAGGTTACCTTCCGTGGCGCAGACCTGTCCTTGCTCGGACAGAATGGACTTCAGCATTTCCTTGACCGTGGTCTTGCCATTACTACCAGTAATGGCAATCACCGGAATTTCAAATTGCTGGCGCCAGAAAGAAGCCAGTACACCTAATGCCCTGGTCGTATCCGGCACCTGAATATAGGGCAGTACCGTATCTACCTTGTGATCCAGCAAGGCGCCCGCGGCACCGACATCAATGGCATTGGCAAGAAAATGATGGCCATCGAAATTGGGGCCCCTGAGGGCGACAAACAAATCGTTAGCCTGTAGCGATCGGGTATCGGTGCTGACTCCCTTGAATATGGCATCGCTTCCAATCAATGGCGCATTCAAGGCTTCTGCGGCAATTGATAAGGACATCACGCCGCCTCCCCCAGGATCGCTTTTACCGTATCCCGGTCACTGAACGGAAGTTTTTTGTCGCCTATTTGCTGATAGGTTTCATGGCCCTTGCCGGCCACCAACACCACGTCCTGCTCACTGGCCGCTTGCACGGCATATAATATTGCCGCCTTGCGATCATGTTCGATATGGGGTGTGGTCTGCATACCGGAAAGGATATCTTTAACAATTGATTGTGGTGTCTCGGTTCTGGGGTTGTCGTCGGTCAGAATGACATGGTCGGCCAGCTTCTCCGCAACCGCGCCCATTAATGAGCGTTTGCCCTTATCACGATCACCGCCACAACCAAAGACACACCACAAGACACCGCTGGTATGTTCACGCAAGGCCTGCAGAATATGTTCCAGCGCATCCGGGGAATGGGCATAGTCCACCACTACCAACGGCAGCGCCTGATCGCCGACAAACCGCTCGGCACGGCCAATCACCGGCTCCATTTCGGAAAAAATCAATTCCACCTCGTCTTTGCTGTGGCCAATATGCAATAACACGGCGGTGATAGCGGCCAGATTCATGGCATTAAACCGGCCATAGAGCTGACTGACAAAATGCATCCTGCCTTGCGGGCTCTTGAAATCCAGACGCAAGCCCTCGCGTACGGTCTCGACATTGGTGATTTGTATATCGGCCTCGGTAAAACCATAACGGTATGTCTTGATATCCTGGTGTATGCCGTTGAGTAATTGCTGACCAAAGGTATCGTCACTATTGATGACGGCCGCGTCCAGCCCCGGCAAGGCAAACAGCCTGGATTTGGCCACACCATAGTTTTCCATATTGCCGTGGTAATCCAGATGGTCTCGCGACAGGTTGGTAAAGACGGCAATATCAAATACCACGCCGCTGGTACGCTCCTGATCCAGGGCGTGCGACGACACTTCTATACAGACATACTCAGCACCCTGGCGATGAAAATCGGCCAACAACCGATGCAACAGCACCACGTCCGGTGTCGTATGGCCGCACTCCTCCAGCTCATCGGGAAAACCGTTACCCAAAGTACCGATAACAGCGCAACGCCTGGAGTGCTTGTTTAATGCACGTGCCAGTAGTTGCGTACAGGTTGTTTTGCCATTGGTGCCTGTTACACCAATCACGGTCAGTTTGCTGGACGGTGCGTCGTAAAAACGATCCGCAATCCTGCCAGCCTGCGCACGAAGATCAGTAACGGCAAGCAATGGCACCATGACATTGATATTTGGAGTAGTAGCGGCATCTTGCAGTACCGCGACGGCGCCACGATTTACCGCATCCGCAATAAAATCGCTGCCATCCTGAACGGTTCCGCTTAAGGCTATAAACAGAAATCCGTTTTCAATGTTGCGGCTGTCCAGACTGATGCCACGAACATCGACATTTTCCATATCGGTAACATCGGCAATCCCTGTGAGCAATGTTCTTAATTTATATGTCATGGTTTCTAACCCGGGTGTCTCGATGGTTTACTTGCCACGGTGCGCCGCTTCTGTAAATTATCCGGAATCACATTCAGTGCACGTAGCGAACTCGTCATCACTTTGCTAAAAACCGGGGCCGCTATGACACCACCGTAATATCCACCCTGTGTCGGTTCTTCCACCTTGACCACCATCACCAGGCGCGGTCGGGTGGCCGGGGCCAGACCGGCAAAAACAGAGATATACCGATTCCCGACATATCTCCCATTGACCAGTTTATGCGTCGTCCCGGTCTTGCCGGCCACACGGTAATCAGCGATCCGCGCGGCGCGGCCGGTGCCTTTATCACTCACGGCACGCTCCAGCATGGTGCGCATTGTTGCTGCCGTAGTGACCGACATCACCTGGATCGATTGTGTGGTCTTGTCTCTGGGCAATAAACTTAGTGGCAAGGCATTACCATCATTGGCAAAAACCAGGTAGGCGCGTGCCAACTGCACCGCGGTAACGGAAATACCATAACCATAAGCTATGGTGGCCTGGTCCAGGCGTGCCCATTGTTCCGGTGCGCGCAACAGGCCATTGGATTCTCCGGGTTGTTGTAACCCGGTTTTCTCTCCAAAACCGACGGCACGGAACATTTTCCACAATCGTTCACGCTTCATGGATAAGGCCACCTTGGCGGCACCGACATTGCTCGATTTTTCGATAATGCGCGCCAGACTCAACCACCCGTAATTGCCATGATCGCGAATGGTCTTGTGACCGATACGCAAGGTCCCGGGTGCCGTATTGATAATCGAACGCGCCGTGTAGCGACCACTTTCGAGTGCCGCGGCAATGATAAACGGCTTCATGGTAGAGCCCGGTTCAAAGACATCGGTAATGGCACGGTTACGAAACAGGCTGCTGCGCAAATAGGCACGGTTGTTCGGATTAAAGCCGGGGTAATTCGCCATGGCCAATACCTCACCGGTCTGCACATCCACTACCACCGCTGTCGCCGACAAGGCCTTGTGTTTCTCTACGGCCTGCTTCAGCGCACGGTATGTCATGTACTGTATGCGTCGATCAATACTGACGACCAGATCCTTGCCGGCCATCGGCAAACTGACACTCTCGACTGTCTCGACAATATTACCAAACCGATCCTTGAGTACGCGCTTCTTGCCGGGCAGGGCACGCAGCCAGTCATCGTATGCCAGTTCCAGTCCTTCCTGACCACGATCATCGATATTGGTAAAACCGACAACATGGCCAGTAATCATGCCCGCTGGATAGTAGCGACGATATTCCCGTTGCTTGTTCACTCCGGGTATCTTTAATGCCATCACCTTCTTCGCCATGTTCGGACTAACATGGCGCTTGATGTACATAAATTCACGATCCTTGTGTTTACGTGCCTGTCGAAACAAGGTCAACATTTTGACATCCAGTATACGCGCCAGCCCGGGCCATTTTTTTTGTGCCTGCAAAAAAGTCTGCGGGTGTGCCCAAATGGAATCTACCGGGGTACTGATGGCCAGCGGCACACCGTTGCGATCCAGGATCATGCCACGGTTGGCGTGGTCCTGAATAACACGCAAGTGACGCGCATTACCACGCGCCTGCAAATACTCGGAATGGACGACATGTAAATAGACGGCGCGACTGGCCAGGGCCAACAATGCAACGGCCATACCGACTATTACGATCCAGACGCGAAACCGGTACCGATATTGTTGTTTATGGGCCATGCCGTCCCTTCACTTTCAGCTCCACAACCTTGATCTGCTCTGCCGTAGGCAGGTTCATACTCATGCGCGTTCTTGCCGTGGACTCAACCCGTCGCTGCTGTGACCAGGCACCCTCTTCCAGCAACAACTTGCCCCATTCGATATTCAGGTTATCACGTGTTTTTTGCAGTGACTGCAACTCTACAAACATCATTCGATTCTGGTGGCGCAAACCAACAACCAGCAGGGACACTCCCAGTACGGCCACCATCAACATCATTTTTCCCTTATCCATCATGGCCCCCAAGATATTCAGCGACGCGCAAGGTGGCGCTACGTGCCCTTGGGTTATTTTTAATTTCAGATTCCGTGGGTCGAACCAGTTTACCAATAATCTTCAGCAGCGGATTGAGCGCATCATCGGTCACGGGCATATCCGGCGGGTATGGGTCACCCTTGGCCCACTTTCTCATACATTGCTTCACCATCCGGTCTTCCAGCGAATGAAAACTGATAAACAACAACCGGCCACCCTGGCATAATACCGCCAGCACCTGGTCCAGTGCCTGACGCAATTCATCCAGTTCGTTATTGATAAAAATACGGATTGCCTGAAAGGTGCGAGTAGCCGGGTGTTTGCCGGGCTCATATTTTGGTATCGCCTGCGAAACAATCGCCGCCAGCTTTGCGGTAGTGTCGATTTCCTGTTCTTCTCTTGTTTGTACGATCCTGCGCGCAATGCGTTTGGCAAAACGTTCTTCACCATAGGTCTTGATGACATTCGCGATTTCTTTTTCATCGGCCGATGCCAGCCATTGCGCGGCGCTCTGTCCCGATTGACGATCCATGCGCATGTCCAATGGACCATCGTGCTGAAAGCTGAAACCGCGCTCGGCAGTATCCAGCTGTGGAGAAGACACACCCAGGTCGAACAGAATGCCATCGACTTTGCCAAGCAAGCCGTACTTGCTGGCAACGCTCGCTATCCCGGAAAACGGGGATTGTTCAATATGAAAGCGTGGATCAGAGCTCAGTTCTGCCGCGGCACTGATGGCTTGCGGGTCCCGATCCAGTGCCAGCAGTTGTCCATGTGAATCGAGCCGGGAAAGAATGGCCCTGGCGTGTCCGCCACGGCCGAATGTTGCATCAATATAATTTCCGTTTGTCTTGATATTCAACGCCACCAGCACTTCTTCCAGTAATACCGCCTTATGCTGTTCATCGCTGCCCACTGTTTATAATGAGAGCGATCCCATTTCGTCCGGCATTTCGCCATCATCCTCTTCCGCCAACCATGCATTGCGTCGCTCTGTCCAGCGCGCCTCAGACCACAACTCAAACTTGTTGCCCTGACCAATCAACACCACCGCCTTTTCCAGGTCGGCAAATTCACGCAGTGGAGGGGGTACCAGGATGCGGCCGCTGCCATCAAGCTCGCACTCGGTGGCATGACCTATTAATAATCGTTGTAATTTGCGTGCCTGTTTATTGAAGCTCGGCAAACGCACCAGCTTGCGCTCAATCTCTTCCCAATCGCTCAGGGGATACAGCAACAGGCAGTGATCGCGATCGACCGTCAGCACCATCTGGCCATCACACTGGCGATCCAGCTGCTCACGATAGCGCGTCGGGACCGCCAGGCGACCCTTGCTGTCGATAGTGAGGTGATTAACGCCTCGGAACATGATTACCCTGCCATTGCATTAACTTATCCACATTTATCCACTTTTTCCCACTAAGCCACACTATAGGTACCACTTCCTGCCACTGTCAAGCAAAAACAGCGTTTTTCCGCTATTTTTCCTTTACAACACAAATGCTTATGAACCAATGACGTAAAAAATAAATATAAAGTAAGTAATTACTTACATATTATAAATTATTGATTTAATTATATTTAATTATTCTGTGAAATAGCGTATTTGGAAGGAAAGAAATAGGAGGCGGCCGATAAGCCGGGTTCTGTCTGGGACAATCATTCATCTGGGATTTGCGTCACCGCAAACCTCAAGCGGCCTACCCGGGGACAGTGCGGACCGCACCATAGCCCCTCTATTTGGCCTTGCTCCGGGTGGGGTTTACCATGCCGAGACTGTTACCAGGCTCGCGGTGCGCTCTTACCGCACCATTTCACCCTTACCCCTTTCGGGGCGGTATATTTTCTGTGGCACTTTCCGTAGGCTCACGCCTCCCAGGCGTTACCTGGCACCCTGTCCTGTGGAGCCCGGACTTTCCTCCACCCTGCCCTGATCCAAGAAATGCACCAAATCTGTGCGTTACTGCTGGCATCCCTTGGATCAGAACAGGGCAGCGATTGTCTGGCCGCCTCCTATTGCTATAGATTATAACTAAAAAACAGTGGCTTGGCGCTAATCATCGACGTCGGGGCGCATCGCCAGAACCGCCTTATAGAGTATGCCTTTTTTCAGGCCGGTGATTTGTGCCGTCAGGCTGGCCGCCTGACTTGGCGGCAGCTCCTCGGCGAGCACCTCCAGTATGGCCTCAGCCTCCTGGCTCATCTCCAGAGCCTTGTCTTTTTCCTCGGCGGCTAACAACAACACAATTTCGCCCTTTTGCTGATTGTTGTCGCCGGACACCAGGGTCCTTAAGGCCTCCAGGCTCGCCTTCCGGATGGTCTCAAACTTCTTCGTCACCTCCCTGGCCATGGTGGCATGTCGTTCCTTACCAAATACCTCGATCATGGCGCCCAGGCTATCCACAATACGATGCGGTGTCTCATAAAAGATCACAGTTAGTTGCGCATGCCGATAGCGCCTGAGGAATTTCAACCGGGCCTGTGCCCTGGCGGGAACAAACCCGGCGAAAAGAAAGCAATCTGATGGCAAGCCACTGGCGGACAGGGCCGCTATGGCGGCACAAGCGCCGGGCACAGGCACCACGTCAACACCAGCGGCATGGGCCGCGGAAACGAGGTGGTAGCCGGGATCGCTGACTAACGGAGTTCCCGCGTCACTAATAAGTGCGATAGAATGCCCTTGTTGGAGGTAATCGATGAGCTCGACAACTTTATCTTGCTCATTATGATCATGGAAGGCAGTGGTCTTGGTCTTGATGCCATAGGCATTCAGCAATACCGCACTATGCCGGGTATCTTCTGCTGCAATGAGATCGACTTCATTCAGGCAACGTATGGCCCGCTGTGATATGTCTTCCAGATTACCGATGGGCGTGGCCACCACATACAAACGTCCCACGTTACCTCCGTTAAAACCATAACAGTGCTCAATAGAGAACCATGATAAAACAAAAAAAGATGAAGTCGTCCTTTATTATTAATTCCCGTACCTTATTTATTGCCCCTGTCCTGCTCCTGCTGCTCATATTGCAAGGCTGCCAGACTACAGGCCTGCAACTTCCCAGGGATACCGGCCCGGCCTCTGTACAAAAAGCAGACGCGGCAGCCATCAAAGGGGAGAATCTGTTAGCCGCGAAAGAATACCTGCGCCTGGCTGCGGAAAAAAAACCACCCGAAAAACAATTCTACCAACTTAAGGCCGTAGAAGCGCTGATTAAAGCCGGCCAGATACACGAAGCGCGCAAGAAAATTAACGCTATACATGTGCAAAAACTCGGGGCCGGCCCGCGTTCACACAAACTGACCCTGCGCGCCTTTCTGGCGACGGTGACGGGTAATCATGAAAATGCCTTGAGATTACTGACCATGGCGTCGCGCAGCCGTAATTTGAGTCCGACATTACGGGGCAAAATCTACCGGGTTCGCGCCATTACCTATCTGGCGCTGGACAAACCCTTCAGTTCGGCACTGAACCTGATCCTGCGGGAAAAATATATTGTCGATAAAAAGGAGATCTCCAGGAACCAGATGCAGCTCTGGAAAATTCTCTCCAGCCAACCACTGGCGACATTGCAGGCGGAGCTGAGAAAGAACCCCGGGCCAATACAAAAAGGCTGGATTGAGCTGGCCATTATGACCATCAAAAATGCCAAAAACCCGAGAAATCTGGATG
>CAJVXG010000074.1 GCA_913009215.1 uncultured Gammaproteobacteria bacterium
AATCTTGGCAATAATTAACTTTAAGTCATTTTCAGGTGGCACTTGTCTTTTTTGCAACCAGGCCAGGATGTCATTATCGGACTGATCCAGTAAATGGATAAAGGCCTGCCGGCTCTCATGATCCAGAGTATCAAAATGCCGCTCATAGAACGGTAGCAATACGCAATCGAGCTCTAACAGGCCGCGACGACAGTGCCATCGTATGCGTCTGCTCTCTTGTTCAGCTATCGGCACTGCCATCACATGGATCTCTTGACCAGTTTTTGTTTAATGTGGCCAATGGCCCTGGCCGGATTTAATCCTTTGGGACAAACCTCGACGCAATTCATGATGGTGTGACAACGAAATAAACGATAAGCGTCTTCGAGTTCATTTAAACGTTCGCCATCGGCCTGATCACGGCTATCATTGAGGAAACGTTCCGCCTGCAACAGGGCCGCCGGCCCGAGATAGCGTTCCGGATTCCACCAAAACGATGGGCAGGATGTCGAACAGCAAGCACAAAGGATACATTCGTACAAACCATCAAGCTGTTCTCTTTCCTCAGGCGATTGTAAACGCTCAATCTCCGGCTCCGGGTCATGATTAATCAGCCAGGGCTTGATCGCGCGATACTGTCGATAAAATGGCTCCAGGTCGACCACCAGGTCGCGTACCACCGGCAACCCGGGCAAGGGTCGAATCTTGACCGTGCCCCTCAAGTCCTTGAGCGGGGTAACACAAGCCAGGCCATTACGACCATTGATATTCATGGCATCGGAACCACACACCCCTTCACGACAGGAGCGCCGAAAACTCAGGCTCTGGTCCTGCTGCTTCAATAGCAACAAGGCGTCGAGCAACATAGCCACACCCTGTAGCTGCTCTGACGTCAGCTCGTAATCCTGCATATAAGGCTTGTTGTCCTGATCCGGATTGTAGCGATAAATTGAAAATCGCATCGTTAGTACACCCTCTCCTTCGGTGGAAAACTGTCCACGGTCAATGGCTTCATGCGCACCGGTTTGTATTCCAGGTGGCGGTCTTCCTTGAAGAATAGCGTGTGTTTCAGCCAATGCTCATCATCGCGGTCCGGGTAATCCAGGCGCGAATGGGCACCCCGGCTTTCTGTGCGTTGTGAGGCCGAGATGATGGTGGCTATAGATACGTCCATCAGATTTTCCAGCTCCAGTGCCTCAATGCGTGCGGTATTGAATACCGCGCTATGATCATTCAGGACCGCATGCTGCAAACGCTGCTCCAGCTGCAGAATTTTCTTAATCCCCTGGTCCATCACTTCCTGGGTGCGAAACACACCGCAGTGTTGCTCCATAAGCAATCGTAATTCATCGTGGATCACACTTATGGATTCACTGCCATCCTTACGCTGCCAGCGCAGCAGGCGTTGCATGGCGCGTTCGATACAATCGTCAGGAATCAATCGATGGTAACGGCTCTCTGCCAGGAAATCGAGAATGTGGTTGCCTGCCGCCCTGCCAAAGACAACGATATCGAGCAAGGAATTGCCGCCAAGGCGATTGGCGCCGTGCACGGATACACAGGCACACTCGCCGACGGCATAAAGACCCGGCACCGGCTCCTCGGCGCTTTTATGCAAGGGCGCGACCACCTGACCAAAGCGGTTGGTGGGGATGCCTCCCATAGTGTAATGCGCCGTTGGATGCACCGGGATCGGATCGGTCACCGGATCGACACCGGCGAAACGGGTCGCCAGTTCGCGAATACCCGGCAAACGCTTTTTGATGATGTTTTCATCAATATGATCGACTTTCAGATAAACAAAGTCCTTGTTGGGTCCGCAACCCCGACCCTCACGGATCTCGATGGCGATGGCACGGCTAACGACATCACGGCTGGCCAGATCCCTGGCATTCGGCGCATAGCGTTCCATGAAGCGCTCACCTTGACTATTAATAAGGTACCCCCCTTCGCCGCGCACACCCTCACTAATGAGTACACCAACACCGGCAATGCCGGTGGGGTGAAACTGGAAAAACTCCATATCTTGCAGTGGAATACCGGCCCTGGCCGCCATCGCCAGCCCATCCCCGGTATTGATCATGGCGTTGGTGCTGGTACGAAACATGCGCCCGGCCCCGCCAGTGGCGAGCATGGTGGTCTTGGCCTGGATCACCAGCGGCTCGCCGGTTTCGATGTTCAATGCCAGGGCCCCGAGGACATAACCAGCGTCATCGACAAGCAGGTCGATAACAAAATATTCATCAAAAAAATGGGTTTTGGCTTTGAGATTCTGCTGATACAGGGAATGCAGAATAGCGTGGCCGGTACGATCGGCAGCCGCGCAAGTACGGGCGGCCTGATCACCACCAAAATTCTGGCTCTGGCCGCCAAAGGGGCGTTGATAAATACGCCCGCTATCCAGTCTCGTAAAGGGTACGCCAAAGTGTTCCAGCTCGATCACCAGCCGCGAAGCGGCACGGCACATATACTCAATGGCATCCTGATCACCGAGGTAATCACTACCCTTGATGGTGTCATACATATGCCAGTGCCAGTTGTCCGGCACAACATTACCCAATGCGGCATTCATGCCACCCTGCGCGGCCACGGTATGGGAACGCGTCGGAAATACCTTGGATATCACGGCAACATGGGCGTCGCCTTGCGCCAGCTGCATGGCCGCACGCAAACCGCCGCCACCGGCGCCAATCACCAGACAGTCAAAACGGCGCTTGGCAAGCTCGGTCATGACGCGGCTCCGATCAACAGGCCGATGCCCCAAAACCCTGCCGCCAACAGCCCCAGGGCTGTTAACAACAGGACCGCCATACGCAACGCGGTGTGGCGCAGGTAATCTATATAGACACTGCGCAGACCGATCCAGGTATGCAGCAACAGGCAGAGCAGGAACAAGGCATTGGCCAGTCGTACTACATCACTGTAAAACCAGGCCTGCCAGGCTATAAAAGTGGTCAGTGGCGACAGTATCAACTTTACGGCAACAAAAACGACAAAGCCGGTAAGATAAACCGCGCTCAAACGCTGTAACAACCATTCAACAATTCCTCTGTGGGTACTGCCGGGTGAGATACTCATAGCCAACGGACTCCAAACCAGGCGATCATCGTCAGCGACAGGGCAAACACCAGCCAGGCGGCAATACGGGCGGCGGGCATGCTCACGGCAATGTCGATATCCATTAACAAGTGGCGCAGGCCCGAGAAAAGATGCTGTATGAAAAACCAGAAACCCAGCAACAAAATAACCTTGGCAATGGGTTGTTGCAATATTCTTGTCGCCATTTCAAATCCGGCCTCATCCTGCAGCGACAGGGCCAGAAAATAAAGGGCAACAGGCAGGAGCAGCGCCAGCAAGACACCAGTAATACGATGGGTAATGGAGACAACACCGCCGATAGGAAGACGGATTTTCAACAGGTTCAAAAAGACCGGCCGTTTACTTTTATTCTTGCCCTGAGTCATGAGCTGCGATCTGTCCTTTATTCCATTGTTGCATATCAACCGTGGCAATACACGGGTAATCTATCGGTTTTTTGCCACGGCATAATCTATTATGATCCTTACCTTATAGTATAGTTTCCTGGAACCGATTTATGCTCAACGACTGGCTGGACACACAACAACACAAAGGCGCCAAAATCGACAATCATAGCGTCATCCATTTTGGTGATGCCGCGGCCGAATTACAGGCCGCAAAAGACGGCACCGTACTGGCCGATCTGTCCTATCTTGGTCTCGTCCGCGTCGAGGGTGATGACGCCAAAGACTTCCTGCAAAGCCAGTTTAGTAACGATATCCAGCAGGTCAACGAATTCTTGAGCCAGCTCAGCAGCTACTGCACCCCCAAGGGTCGCATGTTGGCACTGATGCGTGTGCTGCATACGCCAGACGGTTACTTATTATTATTACCCCGCGAGTTGCTGCCAAACTTCATGAAACGACTGCAAATGTTTATCCTGCGCGCCAAAGTCCAGCTGAGCCATGATGACGCCATGCTGGCCTTTGGTTTGTCGGGCCAAAAGGCCGCCGACCTGTTGCAAAAAGTTGGGCTGGATGCACCCACCGAACAAAACGCCGGCAGCAGGCATAATGACATTGTGTTAAGCCGGATTAATGTCAGAAATGACAGGGGCCGGGATCGCTTTTTGCTGGTCGGCCCGTACCAGGGCATGGCCACACTCTGGGACACGCTGTCATCCGCCGACGCCACGGCCGTGGGCGCGCCAGTGTGGCGCTGGCTCGACATCCAGGCCGGTGCCCCCAATATTTACTCGCAAACGGTGGAGGCCTTTGTGCCGCAAATGGCCAACCTGGAAATTCTCAACGGCGTAAACTTCAAGAAGGGCTGTTACCCCGGACAGGAAATCGTCGCGCGCATGCAGTACCTCGGCAAACTAAAGCAACGCATGGTTCGTCTACACAGCAATGATAATATTACGGTCCAGCCCGGCGACCGGATTTATGCAAAAAGCTTTGGCGACAACGCCGCCGGCACCGTCGTCGATGCCCAGGCAGCGCCGGGGGGCGGGGTCGACTTGCTGGCGGTGGCACAAATCAAAAGCGCCGAGGCCGGAGATCTCTGTCTCGAAACAACCGGTGGGCCAGCACTAAATATTGGATCTTTGCCCTATTCTTTGACATAAATTTGCAATAAAGCGAAAAAACCGCGGTTTTTCTCATTGACAGGTTTTTTGGCTTATGCCTCCACCGCTCCTCCATTGCATAAACACGCTTGTCTGTTCAGTAAGCTTGTGCTTGAATGAACCCATCCCAGCTATATTAGAATTTTCTAATAAATAAAAATAAGCGGTTGGGTGCATCGCTGTTTGGTGCATACAAATAACAACCACAACTTGGAGGACAATCATGGTTTATACCAAGAAAACGCCAATGACCTTTATCCTGGGCGTGATTATGCTCGTCTATGGATTGACAGTAAGGTCGGGGGTGCTCGATGCTCTTCTCAAACAATCTGGACAAATCAAAAACTCCGACGAAATGATTTACATGGCTTTAACGGCCGGTGTCATTGGTATCGTCGTCGGTCTCTGGCAAATGATTGGCTCTGCCGGTGAAGGCCAAATGGATTACTATCTCTCCACCGTGGGCGGTGCACTGTTTATTCTGTTCGTCGCCTTCTTCGTCAAATGGTGGTTCGCGCCGGAAATAAAAGTATTCAGTAAATACGTCGGCAAGATTGACTGGATGGGAGGCAAATACTTTCACAAAATCTTTGGTCTGAACTATATCGTGCTCGGTATTATCACCGGTATCCTTATAGTCAACACCACCGGAGTGCCAAAATGGGCTGAGAACGGTGTACGACTGTCGCGACTGGGCCTGAAGTCCGGCGTCATTCTGCTGGGTACACTGTACAGCTTTGCCGAATTGACCAAGCTGCTGGGTGTTTCTATCGTATTGATCGGCATCTTCGTACTGGGTTCCGTCTGGATGGTGCTCTGGCTCGGTTCACGTAAGAAAATCCCGAACTCCATGGCTGGCGTACTCTCCGCCGGAATGGGTGTTTGCGGTGTATCAGCCACGGTGGCGGCTGCGCCTGTGGTAGTAGCCAAGTCCACGGAAATTGCCTACACCATCGGTACCATCCTGCTCTGGGGTGTGTTCATGATGTTCCTGTTCCCGCTCATCGGTAATGCCTTGGAGCTGAGCTACGCCCAGTTTGGCGCGTGGGCCGGAACCGGTATTCTGAACTCGGCGCAGGTCGCGGGCGCCGCACTGTCATACCAACCGGACGGTATCGAAACCCTGAAGGTGGCCGAGGTATTCAACATTACCCGTGTGCTGTTCCTGCCGATCATCGTATTATGGCTGGCCATCTGGTATGTGAAGCGTGAATCCACTGGTGAAAAAGTCGATATCGGCAAAGTCATTATTGGCAAGTTCCCGCTGTTCGTACTTGGCTTTATTATCCTGTTCGCACTGGCGTCTACCGGTATTTTCTATCCGGCAAACCACTACAAGGGTAAGTACTTCGACAACACCAAGGTCAAGGAAAGTAAAATGATGACCGACGCGCAGGTAGCCAAGCTGAAGAGCGAAGTGGATAAGGTAGAGGACCTTGACCATAAGGGCGCCATGTCGCGCCTGATCGAAAATCGCAAGGTCATGTCCGAGAAAGACGATGCCCATATCCGTACTCTGGTGCTGAAGAAGAAGGTGCTGTCGAAAGACGTGCGCAAGATTCTGAAGAAAGCGCACAAAGCGGTACGGCATACATCAAAACGTGTGAAGAAGTTTAGACAGTTGATTGTCTGGTTCTTTGCCTTTGGTCTGATCGGGCTGGGTATGCAAATCACATTCTCATCCATTAAACAGGCAGGCGGACAACCGTTAGTGATCGGTACCATCGTTGGTACGATCAAGGCGGCGGCATCGCTGGCGGTGATTTACTTCCTCACCGACTTTGCCTTCTTGTCTTAATAACGGTTAACTGAACAAAGGAGTAAAGAATTATGGCTGAAACAAAATACGATCGGGGCTCTGCCCTGTCTATCTTTAAAAGTGATCGCGCCGAAGATCTGGTAGCGTTGGCTATTGCCTTAGGGCTGGCCTTCCTTGTCGTAGCCTTCATTGGCAGTTAAGGTCACAACAAAGTAGTAATCCGGGCCCCGCTGTAACCAGCGGGGCCCGGTTTTTTTTCCGGTGCTTTTCCTGAAATGTTAAAACCAAAACGAATTTTACTGGCCAGCCACGGTACCGAAGGGGCCCGTGCGGCGGAAAAAATGGCCTTCAGCCTGTGTCAGAAACAAACGGCCCTGCACCACCTGGTGGTGGTTCCGGACTTCTGGAAGGGCATGATGGGCGACGATTGGCTCAATAACGCCTCGACACGCGATACCTTCGGCAATTACGTAGAAGGCCAGCTGGACGATGAAATCCGTTCTCACGTGAAGAAATTGATACGAGAGACAGAAAAACGTGGTATCAACTACCAATATCAGGTCGAACTGGGGAAACCCACCGAATGCCTGATCAAGGCGGCACACAGCATCAAACCGGATCTGGTCATTATCGGTGCGCCACGTCCGAGAGGCAAAACCGGCTATCGTTCGCGCATGAAGCCGGAACAACTAGTGCATAAATTAAACGCAACCTTATTGATTGTACCCCACCCCTGATGAACGATATTGTAAAAGAAGATAAAGGTGCACCGCCTGCCGGCGCCAGCAAAAACTCGGCCTGGGTCAGGGTCCCCGCACCCTATTCCGTGACCGAACTGATGGTGCTGTGCCAGGATTTTGAGGCATTAATACGCGTCAACCCATATTATCACTTCATCGTCTGGAAACAGACCGGTCCCGATCAATACCATGTTCGTATCAATAACCACAGCACACAACACGAAAGCGAGTTCGATATCAGCATCAAACGGGATTCCGACAGCGGATTTACCGCCGAGTATTCCGACGGCCTCAAGACCCACACCACATTTAATATCGAGGCTACTGACAATGGCTCCATGCTCACCATTGTCGACAATTACGCCGATATGTCGAAACAGGAAGAAAAAAAGCGCGAAAAAGAGATCGACAAAAGCCTGCAGGCCTGGGGGGTCGGCCTGGCGGCCTATTTTGCACGGCTGAAAAAATGGTCAAAGATACCGGGGTGGCGTTTTTATATCCGCAGGATATGGATTCCGATGAAACCATCGGGGCGGAGGATTGTGTGGTGGTTGTATTTGATTAC
>CAJVXG010000075.1 GCA_913009215.1 uncultured Gammaproteobacteria bacterium
CGTCTGATCCCGGCCCAACACGTCAAAGCCTATGTGCAAGGCAATAAAAATGATTACAACGACGCCTTCGCCATTGCCGAAGCGGTGGTCCGCCCCCGGATGCGGGTCATCCCCATCAAGACACCGGCACAACAGGACATGCAGGCATTACATCGCTTGCGTGAAGGCCAAATGAAGATGCGTACCGCCCTGTGTAACCGCTTGCGCGGTTTAGTGGCAGAGTACGGTATTGTCTTTGCCAAAGGCGTTCACACCACACGTAAACAACTCCCGCTGCTGCTGGCCGATGCCGACAATGGGTTAAGTGACCTGTTTCGACAACTGCTGTCTCAAGGCCAACAACAACTCAACGAACTGGATGCCCACATTGCCGGATATGACCGTCTTTTACGCACCGAGAGTCATCAAAATGACCGTTGCCAACGGCTACAAGCCTTACCCGGCTTCGGCCCGGTGGTGGCCAGTGCCTATGCCAGTTATATAGGCAACGGCCAGGGTTATCGGCGTGGTCGGGATGTGTCGGCCAGCCTGGGCATCGTCCCACGACAACACAGCACGGGCGGTAAGGATCAATTGTTAGGCATCAGCAAGCGCGGTGACCGCTATTTACGTTGTTTGTTGATCCATGGCGCACGGGCCGCCGTTCATGCTGCCGCGAAAAAGGAGGACAAACTCAGCCAGTGGATTAATCATGTTCGGGCGCGCCGAGGGATGAACAAAGCCACGGTGGCCTTGGCCAACAAACTGGCACGCATTGGCTGGGCGATAATACGCTACAATACCGAGTATCGGCCGGCCTGAACGAATAATACGAACCAAGCGTAGCGCAGAACAACGGAGGACAACTGACCCACGATTGCGAAGACAGAGCCAAGAAGATGACATCACTGGTCAAACCGGCGTATTGGCAACCTGGCTAATCCGAAGGCCAACAAGGCCGATAGGGCGAAAAGGACAATACGCGCGCATTTCATCAAGGCCGGAAGTCCTGAATGTGACTTCAACGACAGGCCGGATATACGGGCGCAATCCAGTCACTGTTATCAACGTGTTTTGTCTTGCAAACCGGGAGGAGACCATATACGGGTTAGGCACGGTGTTTGTGCCGTAACCCGCCGTATGTACAACCAAAAAGAGAGGTTGGTGTTGCTGCACTTAGAATCTCTATGAGATTCATTAAGTACTTCCTAAACCTGCTACGCAGGTTCTGGTCGCGCAACGGTTGGCGGGTTACACCCCAAGAGTACTTGTCACTTCGTTCGGGCGCGCAAAAAACGCTAACCCGCCCTACATTTAATTTAAGTAACTGCCATTCGGGACAGAAATGAAATTCGTAGATGAGGCCAGTATTCGTGTCGAGGCCGGTAACGGCGGCAAGGGCATGATGAGCTTCCGCCGGGAGAAATACATCCCACGCGGTGGCCCCGATGGCGGTAATGGCGGCAACGGTGGCAGCGTCTATCTCGCTGGTGACCAGAGACTGAATACCCTGGTCGATTTTCGTCATACCCGCATGTACCGCGCCCAGCATGGCGGGGGCGGCAAGCCAAAACTCTGCACCGGCAAAAATGGCGAAGACCTGATGATTGCGGTGCCGCTGGGCACCAAGGTGACCGATGTGCAGTCCGGGGATTACATCGGCGAGATCACGGAAGACGGTCAGACGCTGTTGGTGGCCCAGGGCGGGCAGGGTGGTTTGGGCAATACCCACTTCAAGTCGAGCACCAATCGGGCGCCACGCAAGACCAGGCCCGGCACCCCCGGTGAGCAGCGTAAGATCGCACTGGAGTTGCAGGTGCTGGCCGATGTCGGACTGCTGGGTTTGCCGAATGCCGGCAAGTCGACGTTCCTGCGGGCGGTGTCGTCGGCGCAACCCAAAGTGGCGGATTATCCGTTTACCACCTTGTATCCGAACCTGGGCGTGGTCCGTGTCGGCAACCACCGCAGTTTTGTTGTCGCCGATATCCCGGGTCTGATCGAAGGCGCGGCGGAGGGCGCCGGGCTGGGCATCCAGTTCCTGCGGCATTTGTCCCGTACCCTGGTGTTGCTACACATTGTGGATATGGCGCCGCTGACCGGGGACGGTGACCCGTTGTGTGACGCCAGGGCCATTATTGAGGAGTTGCACAAGTTCAACCCGGAGCTGGCACAACAGGAGCGCTGGCTGGTGCTGAACAAAATGGATCTGATTCCGGAGGACGAGCGCGAGGCCCGTTGCCAGCAATTGCTCGACGGGCTAGGCTGGCAGGGGCCGGTGTATAAGATCTCGGCTATTAGTAAAGAAGGCTGTCGACCTTTGGTCGGCGCCTTGATGGATCGTTTGGAGGCCTTACGGAAAGAACCGCAGCATGATGACTAAATACGCTATAAAAAGCGCCAGGGATGTTATCCACGATGCCAATCTTGATTTGGATGAGGACAGTATGGCGCTGTTGGCGCCGAAGCAAAGCCCGCTTGAATTTCTCCATGCCCTGATTGATGCCGGCATCTATTGTGATGCCGTGACCTATCTGGCCTGTATGTTGCCGATGCGCAAGGCCTTGTGGTGGGGCTATCAATGTGCCCGGGAGCAGCTGCAATATGATCCCACGGATCGGCAGAAGCGGACGTTGGAGACGGTGATGTCCTGGTTTGGGCAGTCGAACGATACCAATCGCCGTCGTGTTGGCGACTGGGCTGATGCCTGCAATAACGAGACCCCGGCCGGTTTTATCGCCACTGCGGTATTTTTTAGCGAGGGCAGTGTTGCCGACGAAGACAGCTCACCGGCGTATCCGTTGCCGTATGCCTATGCCCACGCCATCAGTGGCGCTGTGGTGTCGTCGGCACATTTGGCAGAGCCCGATGCAGAGGAACTGCAACGACGGCTCCAGCGTTTTTTGCATCTGGGCGAACAGCTGTTGGATCAACAGATAGAAGTCATGTAAAACACGACGATGGACAGAAAAACAAGAATGGGTGCGGTGAAGCGCTGTGTTGTCAAGATCGGCAGCGCCCTGTTGACCGAGGATGGCAGGGGCCTGAATTCGACGGGCATTGACCAATGGGTCGCGCAGTTGGCCCATATGCGCAAGGCCGGTATCGAAGTAGTGCTGGTTACTTCCGGGTCGGTGGCGGCCGGTATGCAATGCCTTGGCATCGGCGAACGGCCTCATGCCCTGCATGAACTGCAGGCCATGGCCGCCGTCGGCCAGATGGACCTGATCCATACATATGAATTGGCCTTTCAGAAACACGAGCTGCATACGGCACAGATATTATTGACCCATGACGACCTGGCCGATCGCACCCGCTACCTCAATGCGCGTAGCACCTTGCGTTCATTATTGCGTTACCTGGTAGTGCCAGTGGTGAATGAGAACGACACGGTGGCTACCGAAGAGATTCGTTTTGGTGACAACGATACCCTGGCGGCGTTGGTGGCGAACCTGATCGAAGCCGATTTGCTGGTGATCCTGACCGATCAGGAAGGCCTGTTTGATAAAGACCCGCGAACCAATAAGGATGCCCAATTGATTGAACAGGCCTCTGTCGGCGATGTGTCGTTGCAGGCAATGGCGGGGGAGTCCGGTGTCCTCGGCCGTGGCGGCATGCGCACCAAATTACTGGCCGCGGAAAAGGCTGCCCGATCCGGTACGGCGACGGTGATTGCATCCGGTCTGGTCGATGATGTGTTGGGACGTGTACTCAAGGGCGAGGCATTGGGTACTTTTTTACAGCCTGACAAAGAGCGGCTGGTGGCCCGCAAGCAATGGCTGGCCGGACAAATGCAGGCTCGGGGCAAACTCATTATTGATGCCGGTGCCGTTAAGGTATTGCGCGAATCGGGTCGTAGCCTGCTGCCGGTTGGCGTCAAGGCAATTGAAGGCGATTTTGATCGTGGTGAGATTGTATTGTGTGTCGGCGAGGACGGTGAGGAAGTCGCCCGTGGACTGGTGAACTACAGTGCCGGGGAGTCGGACAAAATCAGGGGCCAGGCCAGTGATCGAATTGAAGGCATACTGGGTTATGTCGATGAACCGGAACTGATTCATCGGGACAATATGGTGGTGTTATAAAAAAACCGGCCTGAGGCCGGTTTGGATTTTACTATTAGCACCCCTACGCTAAATTACAGCGCCTTCACACGTGCATTCAGTCGGCTTTTGTAACGGGCCGCCGCATTTCTGTGCAACAAACCCTTGCCGGAAACCTTGTCGATTACCGAAACCGCTTCTTTATAAGACTGTTGGGCCGCGTCCTTGTCGCCGTTTTTCACGGCCTGCAAAACGCGTTTGATATAAGTACGGGCCTTGGTACGTAAACCGGCATTGCGCGTACGGCTCTTGTCCGCCTGGCGCGCCCGTTTGCGTGCTTGTGCTGAATTGGCCATTGTTTTTCCTAAAATTGCTAATTCGAAGGCGCGCAACTATGCGTTTTTTAGGCGCTTTTGTCAACGCTTTGCCGTATTTTAACGCCTTTTCAGGTGCGGGGGCCGGGCGGATGGCTTATGATCAACGGCCGAATATAACAATAAGCACTATAAGCATCTGGGGCACCGCATTGTCGCGTAAACTGCTGAAGTCCACCGCCATCACCGGTGGTATGACCACCATTTCTCGTATTACCGGTCTCATCCGGGACGTGGTTTTTGCCAATATTCTCGGCGCCGGCGTCATGGCTGATGCCTTTTTTGTCGCCTTCCGTATCCCCAATTTTTTCCGTCGTATTTTCGGCGAAGGGGCCTTTTCCCAGGCCTTTGTGCCGGTCTGTGCCGAATACAAGAATAACCGGTCCCATGACGAAGTTCGGGCCTTTTTAGGCCATATGGGGGCCCGTTTTGCGCTGATTTTGTTCATTTTTACGGTTTTGGGCACTTTGGCCTCGCCCTGGATTATCTATGTCCTGGCTCCGGGGTTTGTCAATGATCCGGACAAATTCCAGATTACGGTACAGAGCCTCTATATCACCTTTCCCTACCTGTTCTTTATCTCGCTGGTGGCCATGGCCGCCGGGGTTATGAATACCTATGGTCGCTTCAGCTTACCGGCCTTTACCCCGGTGTTGCTTAACTTAAGCCTGATCGGTGCGGCCATTTTCCTGGTGCCCTATGTCGACAGCCCGGCGCTGGCCTTGTCCTGGGGGGTGTTTATTGCCGGGGTGGCGCAGTTGTTATTCCAGTTGCCATTACTCGCCAAACTCGGGCTGTTGCCGCGGCCGAGCCTGGCGCCCCACGAGGGTGTGACCCGGGTCTTTAAACGCATGCTACCGGCGATCCTTGGCAGTTCGATGTCACAGATTAATATGCTGGTGAATACCTTTCTGGCCTCGTTGCTGGTGACCGGCAGTATTTCCTGGTTACAGTACTCTGATCGCTTGATGGAATTTCCGTTAGGTATCTTCGGTATCGCCATTGCCACCGTGATTCTGCCCAGCCTGTCGAAGAAATATGTCAGCAATTCCCACGACGAGTTTTCCCATATTCTGGATTGGGCCTTGCGCTGGGTCTTTCTCATTGGTCTGCCGGCTACCGTGGGCCTGATGGTGTTGGCCGGGCCGATGCTGACGACCTTGTTCAACTACGGCAAGTTTACCGCCCACGATGTTGAGATGTCGGCTCAGGCGCTGGTGGCGTTCTCGGTCGGGTTACCGGCCCTGATCCTGGTCAAGGTACTGGCCCCCGGTTTTTATGCCCGGCAAAATACGAAAACGCCGGCCAAGATCGCCTTGATTGCCTTCGGCAGCAATATTGTCCTGGCCATAGTGCTAGTACAATTTCTGCAGCACATTGGTTTGGCCCTGGCTATTTCCATTGCCGCCTATATTAATGCCAGTCTGCTATTTTTCCTGCTTTATAAGCGAAAATTTTATGTCGCCGGAGAGGGCTGGTTGCTGTATTTCCTGCAATTGGTGGTAGCGACGACGGCCATGGGGGCCGTGGTATATTGGGGGGCGGGTGAGCTCGACACCTGGCTAAACGCCGGGAAATGGACGCGAATTGGCCGTCTGCTGCTCTGGGTTTCCGTTGGCGCCGGGGTTTATGGTTTAATGTTGTTGATTCTGGGTGTGCGCCCGAAATCCCTGGTAATGAAACAAAAATCGTAGGAAGCACATGGCATCAAATTCAGTATTTCAAATTGTCGCCGGGAGCGACCCCAGGGCCTTTTCACTGCAGGAGGCTGAGGCCCTGTTTCCATTGGTGCGTCGCCTGACGCAGCAGGCCTATGTCGAACTGGAACCGGTGCGCCGCAAGCTGGAATCCCTGTTGCCAACCAACCCGGCCCTGCTGCAAGTGGAGCAGCAATATGAGGCCATCGTCAAACGCTGGGTGGGCAAGATGGAGCGCCTGGGGTTGGTGGTGAAGGGACTGTGGCTGGTCGATTTCGATACCGGTGACGGTTACCTGTGCTGGAAGTTCCCGGAGTTGAGGTTGGGTCATTACCACAGCTACGACCATGGCTTTTCCGATCGGCGCCCCATCAATGATGTGGTCGAAGAGCTGGATCCGGATTGGGCCCGTGCCTGATTCGTTTCTTTATATATAATCCCCTTTATACATTTCTGATATCGATATCGGTGGCCGAAGATGGCTCACCAGCTGTGATTTACGGACGACACCATGGAATTAATCCGGGGACTGCATAATATCAAGCCGCAACACCACGGTTGTGTCGCCACCATCGGCAGTTTCGATGGCGTTCATCGTGGTCACCAGGCGGTGATTGCCCGGCTCGCCGAGAAGTCGCGCGAGTTCGGTTTGCCGGCGCTGGTGATGACCTTTGAACCGCAGCCGCTGGAATATTTCCAGCCGGACAAGGCGCCGGTTCGTTTGTATCGATTACGTGACAAGATTACGGCCCTGGGCCAGACCACCATTGACCGGACCTTGTGTGTCGAGTTTGATTATCACTTTGCCGCCCTTGAGGCCGAGGAATTTATCGACCGGGTGCTGTTCAAGGCGTTGGGGGTACGCCACCTGGTGGCGGGCGATGATTTCCGCTTTGGCAAAGACCGGATTGGCGATTTTGCCATGCTGCAGACCCGGGGCGCCGAACTTGGTTTTGATGTCGAGACCTTGCCGACCTATGAAGTCAATGGCGAGCGCGTCAGTAGTACCCGGATTCGACATTGCCTGGATCGTTCTGATTTTTCTGCCGCCGCTGATCTGTTGGGACGGCCCTATCAAATGAGCGGGCGTGTGGCCCATGGCGACAAGATTGGCCGTACCATCGGTATTCCGACGGCCAATATCCACTTGCATCGTAACCGCAGTCCGTTGCAGGGCATCTTTGTCACCGAGCTTTATGGTATTGGTGCTGAACCACTGCCCGGTGTTGCCAGCATCGGCACCCGGCCTACAGTTGGTGGCACCCGGGCCCTGCTGGAGGTGCATTTGTTCGATTTTGGTGAGGATATTTACGGCCGATACGTTAATATAGGCTTTATGAAAAAATTACGCGACGAAGAAAAGTTCGACGATATAGAAGATATGAGGATACAAATCGAACGCGATATTGAAGACGGCCGCGCCTTTTTTGCCGCCCGGTAACCTGTAGACGAATAAAGTAGTACCGTGGATTATAAAGATACCCTGAATCTCCCCAAAACCGCCTTCCCGATGAAGGCCAACCTGGCACAACGCGAGCCGAAGTTGCTGCAGCATTGGCAGCAGATCGACCTGTACGGCAAGTTGCGCCAGGCCGGCCA
>CAJVXG010000076.1 GCA_913009215.1 uncultured Gammaproteobacteria bacterium
GATCGCCGGAACCGTCGAGTCCATTGGGTAATGGACACCCGACAGGGATGGACCCAATGGCTCACGAGACGCCGGCGATCAAGTGTTTTGATCAGTTGTCTATGACTGCATATGATTGCTAACGAACACAGAAACATGATTGGGTTTTCCACCACAATAAAGACTAAAAACGCGCTCCACCCACGCTCCGTTCGGGCTCCATTTTTGGGACAATCGTGGACAATGAGTGACAACGAAATGCAAAAACGGTGTGAAGAAAAACACTTTAAATACAGTATCTTTGGCGGTTTTTGATGGTCTGTGATAGTCTATGAAAATGGTACCGAGGAGAGGACTTGAACCTCCACGGGGTTACCCCCACTAGCACCTGAAGCTAGCGCGTCTACCAATTCCGCCACCCCGGCATACTTAAACTACACATTTACTTGCGCGTCGTGTCTAATACATACAGACACAGACAGGCCGCGCACTCTACCCACAGAGGCATTTGATGTCAACGCGAAAAAAACAAAAAAAAAATAAAAAGAAGAAGGACCCACAGAGCGAGCGCGAAACGGGCAAATACCGTTTTCCGATCGCCAGCCGGGAATACATCATGGAGACGCTGAAAAAAACCGGCGCTCCGATGAGTATCGGCCAGTTGTCTGTGGCCCTCGATATTAAACACCCCCGGGACAAAACAGCGCTACAGAAGCGCCTGCGGGCGATGGAGCGCGATGGCCAGTTGTTAAAAAACCGCAAGGACATGTACGGTCTGATACAGCGCATGGAACTGATTCGCGGTCGCATCATTGGCCATCCAGACGGTTTCGGTTTTATCCACCCGGAGCAGGGTGGCGATGACTTGTTTCTGTCACCAAGAGAGATGCGCCAGGTGCTGCACGGTGATGTGGTGCTGGCCCGGGTCCGTTCTGTCGACAAGCGTGGCCGGCTTGAGGGCACTATTGTAGAAGTGCTGGAGCATACCCAGAAAGACATCGCCGGACACTATCGCATGGAACACAATATGTCTTTTGTAGAACCGGAAGATCGTCGCATCAGCCAGGATATTATTATTCCGCCGGAGTGTCGTGGCGAGGCCAGGACCGGCCAGATCGTGGTGGTTCATATTACCCGGCCACCGAGCAAACGGGCACAACCGGTCGGCAAGATCGTTGAAGTGCTGGGCGACCATATGGCCCCCGGTATGGAGATTGATATCGCCATTCATAAACACGATGTTCCATACCAGTGGCCTGACTCTGTGATTAAGGCGGCAAAATATTTTTCTACCAATGTCGATGCCACGGCCAAACAAAACCGGCTGGATCTGCGTGAGTTGCCGTTGCTGACGATTGACGGTGAGGATGCCCGTGATTTTGACGATGCGGTTTACTGCGAACCCACAGCAAAAGGCTGGCGCCTGATCGTTGCTATTGCCGATGTCTCGTACTATGTGCAGCTGCGTGATGCGCTGGATAAGGAGGCCTACCAGCGAGGTAACTCGGTGTATTTTCCGTTGCGCGTCATTCCTATGTTGCCGGAGGTATTGTCGAACGAGTTATGTTCACTGAAACCCGATGTCGACCGTTTGTGCATGGCCTGCGACATGCAAATCAGCAAAAGTGGCGAGCTCATGAGTTACCATTTTCATGAGGCCGTGATGCGTTCCCATGCCCGCATGACTTACGACAAGGTTGCCGCCATCCTGGTCGACAACGACAGCAAGTTAATAAAGCAATATCAGAAATTGTTACCACAGCTGCAGAATCTCTATGCCCTATATAAAGTCCTGCACAAGCAACGACTGGGCCGCGGCGCCATTGATTTTGAAATACCGGAAACACGCATTGTCTACAATGACGAGCACAAGATTGAGCGAGTCGAGCCCACCATCCGTAACGATGCCCATCGCCTGATCGAGGAATGTATGCTGGTCGCCAATATTTCGGCGGCCTTGTACATCAAGAAACACAAGGCCCTGGCTTTGAACCGGATACATGAAGGGCCGAACGAAGAAAAGCTGTCCGATCTCCGTGAATTCCTGTTTGAGCTGGGTCTGTCTATGGGTGGAGGCGATGAACCGCAGGCCATGGACTACGCCAGGCTGCTGCACGAGGCCCGCGAGCGTCCGGATATTATGCTGGTGCAAAGCGTATTGTTGCGCAGCCTGAGCCAGGCTATGTACAGTCCGGACGACGTCGGTCACTTTGCATTGGCCTTTCCAAGTTATGCCCATTTCACTTCACCGATCAGGCGCTACCCGGACCTGATTGTGCACCGCACCATCAAGGAGATATTAAACAAGGAAGAACACCCCGGTCTGCAACCTGAGACGGCGCATGCCGTCGGCGAGCATTGCTCTATGACGGAACGCCGCGCCGACGATGCTACTCGTGATGTGATTCGCTGGCTCAAGGCCGAATTTATGCAGGACAAGATTGGCGAGGAATTTGATGGCATCATCAGTGGCGTTACCAATTTTGGTGTCTTTGTCGAATTGAAAGACATCTATGTCGATGGTCTGGTGCATATTACTTCATTAGGTAACGATTATTATATTTTTGACGCCACCAAGCATCGCCTTATTGGTGAGCGAACCAAAGAAACTTATCGACTTGGCGATACCGTGCGTGTGCAACTGGTGCGTGTTGACCTCGATGAAGCCAAGATAGACTTTGAATTGGTAAAGCACGGTGCTGGTGTCTCGAACTGTAAAAACAATTCCAAGAAACACAAAAAGCGTAGCCCGAAAACTTAACGGCTATGGACTAAAAGTCCATAGGTTGTTTTTGTAGCGAATAAAATCGCTTCACTACAAAGCATATCTAAGACAAAAATATTTTTACCGCAGAGGTCGCAAAGGTACGCAGAGAAAAGCATATTATTGATTACTGTGCCGAAGGCGCGGTAATCAATAAAACCACTGTGCACCTTTGCGACCTCTGCGGTAAAGACTTGAGCTAATAAAACATTGATACTAAAGTCTTGCACTTAAAGTGCACAGTTTTAAACTAGCGTACCGGGACAATAAATAATGGGCGAAGATTTCATTATCGGGTTTCATGCCGTGATCGCGGCGCTACAACAACAGGAAAAGCACGTCTCCAGTGTTTACCTGGACCGCAGTCGCAACGATCAGCGTAGTCAGAAGGTGAGCGAGCTGGCGCACGAAGCAAAAATTAAGATTCAGCGAGTGCCCAGGGCCAGACTGGATCAATTGGCCGGGCAAGGCGGGCATCAGGGTGTGGTAGCGCGGGTGCAGTCTACACCGCGCAGGAATGAAAAAGACCTGCCGGATTTTATTGCCGCATTGCAACAGGAGCCTTTTCTGCTGGTGTTGGATGGTGTTCAGGATCCGCACAACCTCGGTGCCTGTATGCGCAGCGCCGCCGCTGCAGGGGTGCAGGCGGTGATACTGCCGAAAGACAAATCGGCGCCGATCAGTGCTGTGACCCGCAAAGCCGCCAGCGGTGCCGTGGAGTCCCTGGCGATCTTTCAGGTCACCAACCTGGCACGGGCACTGGAAATTTTGAAAAAGGCCGGAATCTGGATTTATGGTACCGCTGGTGAGGCCGACACCTCTTTGTACGACAGTAAGCTCACTGGCCCCATTGCCTTGGTGCTGGGTAGCGAAGGCAAGGGTATGCGCCGGCAAACCAGCGAGCTGTGCGATCATTTGATCCATATCCCCTTGTCAGAAAGCATTGACAGCCTGAATGTATCGGTCGCCACTGGTATTTGTTTGTACGAAGCGGTGCGACAACGCAATATTCAGAAAATCTAAAAAAAGAATGGAATGTGGATATCAAACATATCGCCAGGGAAAGTGAAGGCTTTTTCGGTGCTGAACTGGAACAGATTATCGTCTCGGCGCATTAGGACGAAATAAAGTGCAATATATCCATGGGATATGCTGGTTAAGCCTATACTGAGATACAAATGTAATACCCCGTTGCTAGATAATAAGGAAATCTCTGTTATATTTTGTAGAGATAGGGGCGGGACTGGACATATTGATTAGCATGTCAGAGAGCTGCCAATTAATCCGTTCTGGTCTTTTCCACAGGGAGTAAATACCGCCTTGATGTTTCTTGATAAGTGGATCTTGGAATAATCGGGGCGAGTGTAGGTGTGTGCGCCTGTCCATGGGGGGAAGGAGGATTATGAATCAACAAATAGCGGTAGTGTTCGGGCAGATACATCAGAAATTTACGGACTTATTGCTTTTGTCCTTGTTTGTAGCATTACCAATCAATGCCTCAGACAGTGGTTACAAACACAGTGTGCGGGGACCGGCCTTTAGCAACCCGTCAAAAATGGCAACCGTCCCGGCAGGTTGGCAGGCGCGCCCGGTAAAATATCTTCCCATACACAAGGGCGCCGATCTTGTCGTTGCTTTGGGGCAACAAAGCTACCCTATCTTTAAGAACGTTATTGCCGATTATGCTAAAAAAAATAAACTAAAGATTATTGTTAAAAGCGGTACCTGCGGCATTACCGCTGGCCGGTTGTTACGCAAGACCGTAGATATAGGTGCCTATTGTTGTCCACCAGGAAAGACAGATCGCCTCCCTGGTCTTGAGTTCCATTTGCTGGGAGTTTCCCCGATCGCCTTGATCGTACACCCCGATAACCCGCTTACTAATATCAGCAGGAAACAGGCGCGACAAATTTTTCAGGGCCTCGTATCCAGGTGGGCGGAGGTAGTGCCCGGGCAGGCAAAGACTTTTAACAAGCCCATTCAACCGGTGGGGCGATTGCATTGCAAGGTACGACCCGGCCACTGGCGCCTGTTGCTGGAGAATGAAGACTTGTTTAGTGCAAGATTGTTTGAAGTGGGTGTGATCCCGGATATGATATCGCGGGTGTCACGCAATTCAAGAGCCATCGGATACGAGACCCCGTTGATGGTGAAACACCACCAATCGAAAGGTAAGGTAAAGATGTTGAGAATCAATGGCCATGAACCTGGCGACACCGCTTATATGCTATCCGGCCAATATCCGCTCTATCGTGTTTACCATCTGGTCACCTGGAAGCAGGATAATAAAACAAATCGACAGGCCAGAAAACTGGTGCGTTTTTTACAAACCTATATCGAGAATCATTATCAGGAAATTGGTTATATCCCACCATCACAATTAAAAAAAGCAGGCTGGAGGTTTCGTCGTAATGAGATTATTGGCGAGCCAGTGCACGGACGGCGGCGCTAGACAGACTGGCTGAATCGATGCTGCGTTATTTCTCATTAACCACCAAAATGTTGGTACTGACAGTTACGGTTGGTATCGTCATCTGGGTGGTTTCAGATTACTTTCTGACACATTCATTAGAAGGGATATTTAATGCCAAGCTTGCCGAACGATTCAGCAGGCAGGCCGAAGATCAGCGTATAAGATTTGATCGCTACATCAAGGGGCATCACCAGGCAGTAAAATTATTTACCGATACTCATTATGTAAAAGAATATATACAGACAACCGGGTGGAAGAACAACCGAAAATTAAAAATTTACAATACCCCGGTTCCCTGGCTACCCAGGCTATCCATTATTCGGAACTTTATTCAGCCGAGATGCATTATGTTGCTCGACCCTTCCGGCAAAGTAAGGGAGGGTTACTGTACACAAAAAATACCACCACCAGACGAGGTGTTGCGTCCTGGCCAGACCTTGTTAAGCCTTAGTCACAACCAGGGGTTCCTGACCCGAATAAATGGTGCTCCATATCTGATTGCCTCCCATAATGTTACAGACGACCGTGGAAAGATTGAGGCGATATTGATGATAGTTTCTCCACTGGACGAAGAATTCCTGATGGCTTCGCAGGGCCCATCATTGTCCGAAAGTACTATTATTGCATTGCTTACCGAAGAAAAACCAAGCATCCTTGTTAGTAGTAATTCCAGTTTAATACCTGCGGGGGTCGCCCTGGATTCCCTTAAGGACCGCTACCTGACCATTGGCCAGGGATTTTTTGATTACGGTGCGTCGGATATGGTTATTGTTCTTGCATCCTTCATTTCTACCGACGAGGTTAAACAGCTTACTCAGGAAGTCCTGGACAAGGACCGTCAGTTGCGCGGTATTACAGCACTGGTTTTTATTCTTGCATTTGTGCTGGTCATGTTTTTTATCACACGACGTATACAGCATCTAACCGTGCGAGTGTCGGATTTCTCCAGGAACAAGAAACATGCATCCAGCCATAAATCAAAAGGAGACCAGCTTTGGTTGCTGGAAGAACGCTTCAGGGATTTGACAAAGGCGGTGGAAACAGAAACGGCGGCTCTGGAGCATCAGACATTGCATGACACCCTGACCGGTCTCCCTAATCGCAAGTTGCTCACTAACAGGCTGCAGCATGAAATCCTTAGGAGTGAGCGAACTGTAAAACCGCTTGTGCTCATCATCAGTGATCTGGATCACTTTAAAGAAATCAACGATACTTTAGGTCACTATATTGGTGATTATGTATTGCAGCAAGCCGCTGAGAGATTTTTGAGTGTATTCAGGAAAACGGATACCGTAGCCCGGCTCGGTGGCGATGAGTTTGGTGTCCTGTTGCCGGAAACCAATATCGAACAGGCGACAGCGCTGGTTCAGAAAGTAGTAAACGAATTTAACCAGCCATTCATTGTCGAAGGACATAATCTGAGCATAGGGATCAGTATGGGTATATGTGAATCACCAATGCACGGTGACGATGTCAATATACTGCTGCAATATGCAGACGTGGCCATGTACATGGCGAAACGAAATAACCTGGGGTATGAGGTTTACGATCCGGATAAGGATACCCACAGCATTGGTCGGCTGGCATTAATGGGAGACCTGCGAGAGGCAATCGAAGAGCAAAGTCTGGAACTTTACTATCAACCCAAAGTGGATATCGATACGGGAAAGGTTTTTGGTGTCGAGGCTCTGTTACGTTGGCAGCACCCCAAACAGGGATTTATTACACCGGATGTTTTTATCCCCCTTGCAGTGCAAACGGGACTGTATAAACCGTTAACCTCCTGGGTAGTCAAGCATGCCATTGAACAATGCGTGGAATGGAGACAACAGGGAATAGAGATGAATATTTCTGTGAACCTCTCTGTACAAAATCTGCATGATGTAATGCTTATGAGTCAAATTGGTGAATTACTGCACCAGGTAAAATTACCAGCCTCCATGCTTACTCTGGAAATAACGGAAAGCGATATCATGACGGACCCGGTTCGTGCGCGCGAAACACTTAACCACCTCAATGAAATGGGGGTGTTATTATCTATTGATGATTTTGGTACCGGTTATTCTTCATTAAGTTATCTTAAGCAACTCCCGGTTTCCGAGATCAAGATTGATCGCTCGTTTGTGATGGATATGACTAGCGACGAAAATGATGCCATTATTGTGCGAGCTACTATTGACCTGGCCCATAACCTTGGTCTCAAGATTGTTGCCGAGGGAGTGAAAGACCAAGCGACGTGGGAAATTTTAC
>CAJVXG010000077.1 GCA_913009215.1 uncultured Gammaproteobacteria bacterium
ACCATAGGCAAACAGATTGCCGAGCGCCTGAAGAAGACGTTCTATGATTCTGATCATGAAATTGAAAAACGAACCGGGGTAAGCATTCCTGTTATTTTTGACATTGAGGGTGAAGAAGGATTCCGTAACCGGGAAACCCGGATGCTTGATGAGTTGACACAGAAAGAGAATGTCGTGGTGGCGACAGGTGGAGGGGCCATACTTCGGGAGGCCAACAGGGCATATTTGCGAGATCGGGGTACGGTTATATATTTGCGGGCCGATATTGATGAATTATTGAAACGTACCCGCCGTGATCGTAATCGACCATTACTGAACAACGGTGAGCGCCGTGCCACCCTGGAAAAACTGCTGCAGCAAAGAGGGCCACTATATCAACAAGAAGCCGATGTTGAGGTGGACACGGGTAGTCTGCTTGCAACGCAAGTCGCAAAAAATATTATAGCATTGCTGGTAGCAGATAAATAACATGAAAACACTAGAGCTTGATCTCGATAGTAGAAGTTATCCAATTCATATTGGTTCAGGCCTGCTTGGCAGTAAAGATCTGCTGTGTGAAAAGATAACAGGCGGCAGAGCCGTTATCGTCAGTAATACGACTGTTGCACCACTGTATCTACAAAGGGTTCTTGATTCAGTTAAAGATTTCGACCCTGTAAGCATTGTTCTGCCTGACGGCGAACAGTATAAGAATCTGGATACCCTGAACCAGATTTATACCGCTTTGCTTGAACAGCATTGCGATCGTCAGACTACCCTAATAGCCCTGGGAGGCGGTGTTATAGGAGATATGACCGGTTTTGCGGCCGCCAGTTACCAACGCGGTATTCCTTTCATACAAGTCCCCACGACCCTGTTGTCGCAGGTAGACTCGTCTGTTGGTGGTAAAACGGGGGTTAACCATGCGCTGGCAAAGAATATGATCGGTGCTTTTTATCAACCAAAGAGTGTCATCATAGATATTGATACATTACAAACCTTGCCTGACAGAGAATTGTCAGCCGGTCTGGCCGAGATTATTAAATATGGGCTTATAAATGATCATGAATTCTTTGCGTGGCTGGAAGAGAATATGGACAGGCTCATGGCGCGCGATAAGGAAGCACTTACGGAGGCTATTTATCGTTCATGTGAGAACAAGGCCCGAATCGTGGCCCAAGACGAAAAGGAAGCAGGGGTGCGCGCACTTTTGAATCTGGGGCACACCTTTGGACATAGTATCGAGGCAGGTTTGGGGTATGGGCAATGGTTGCACGGCGAAGCGGTGGCAACGGGTATGGTGATGGCGGCAAACTTATCAAGACGCCTGAAATGGATCCAGTTATCCGATGTGGAGCGCATAGAGACACTCATCTTGCGTGCCAATCTGCCGATTCGTTACCCTGATTCCCTGGGGGTAGAAAGGTTCAGGTCCCTGATGCAGCTCGATAAAAAGAATATTGCGGGGCATTTGCGCCTGGTGCTATTAAAAGGGGTTGGTGATGCTGTTATAACGACCGATTTTTCAGAGGCATTGCTGGCTGATACCCTGAGGCACGGTTCTATAGATAAAGGGGACTAGTGATGCCGTATGCTCCATATGCCGCACTAAGCGAGACATCACGTGGTCGCCGGTATGCTGAACCCAGGCCTGCCTATCGCAGTGAGTTCCAGCGGGACAGGGATCGGATCATTCACTCCGCTGCTTTCAGGCGTCTGGAATACAAAACGCAGGTCTTCATTAATCATGAAGGCGATTTGTTTCGCACCCGCTTGACCCATAGCATCGAAGTGGCACAAATTGGCCGATCCATTGCCCGCGCATTAAATTTGAATGAAGACCTTACGGAAGCCATTGCCCTGGCTCACGATCTTGGCCATACACCATTCGGTCATGCCGGACAGGATGCATTGAATGTCTGCATGAAGAAATTTGGTGGATTTGAACATAACCTGCAGTCTTTGCGTGTGGTCGATGCACTGGAGGAACGCTATGCCGATTTTCCTGGTCTGAACCTGACGTTTGAGGCACGTGAAGGCATTCTGAAGCATTGCTCTGTAAAGAATGCCAGGAATTATGGCGAGCTCGGTAAGCGTTTTATAGAGAAAAAACAGCCCGGGCTTGAAGCACAGTTAACCAATCTGGCCGACGAGCTGGCCTACACCAACCACGATGTCGATGACGGTTTACGTTATGAATTAATCGATCTCAATGCCTTAATGGAGATCGATCTTTTTTCAAACCATTATCATGATGTCGTCGGTAAATACCCTGACCTGGCTTCACGCAGATGTATACACGAAACGGTACGGCGTATTATAAATACCATGGTAGTGAATCTGATTGAGAACAGCAGCAACGTGATTAAAAAAGCTAGCCCTGCTGATATAGATGATGTTCGAAATCATCGAGAACCTTTGATAGCGTATAGCCGGGAGTTATACGATAGCTTGTTGCAGATGAAACACTTTTTACGGCAGCAACTATATGCCCATTACCAGGTGAAACGGATGAGCAGGAAGGCGAAGGAAATCATTCAGTCACTGTTTAATGTATTTATGGACGATAAATACTTGTTGCCCCCGCAGTATCTGGAGAAAGTCAACACCCGGGACCAGGATAATAGCGATGACCACAAGGCACGTGTGATCGCTGACTATATTGCCGGAATGACCGACCGATATGCCTTAAGGGAACATCATCGTCTTTTTGGCCCGGTAGAAATGCCGTCATGAGGCTGT
Source organism: uncultured Gammaproteobacteria bacterium (assembly GCA_913009215.1). Taxonomy (GTDB): domain Bacteria; phylum Pseudomonadota; class Gammaproteobacteria; order Acidiferrobacterales; family CAJVXG01; genus CAJVXG01. The sequence continues at coordinate 2,722 of CAJVXG010000077.1, forward strand.
TCTGCCTGGTATGCTCCTAAGTATCTGAAAACCTAACGACATTTTCTTCTATACCGCATTGAATGGGGTGGCCGGCGCCGGTATACTGTCTCGCCATTTTACCCGGGATTTACAGGGATTTACTGATATTTTTGATGTGGGTTTATGAGTACTAAACTAGCAAAAAAATCGAGTTTTCTGAAAGGGTTGTACCGTCCGGAATTTGAGAAGGACAGCTGCGGCTTTGGCCTGATAGCCCATATGGATGGTGAGGATAGCCATTGGCTGGTACAAACCGCCATCCATGCTCTGGCACGGTTGACCCACCGGGGGGCGGTGGCGGCCGATGGCAAGACCGGCGACGGTTGTGGTTTGTTATTAAGAAAGCCGGACTCTTTTTTTCAGGCCATTGCCAGTGACCTGGGTATTGCGCTGAATCCTGTTTATGCCGTGGGCATGGTTTTTCTGAACCGTAATAAAAAACTGGCCAATGCAGCCAAACAGCATCTTGAGGACGCATTAAAGAGTGAATCGCTGGAGGTTGCGGGATGGCGTGCGGTACCGGTTGATCCGTCGGCCTGTGGCCAAAAGGCGTTGGCATCATTGCCGGAGATTGAACAAATTATTGTTAATGCCTCCCGGAGTATGGATGCCGAGCAGTTTGAGCGCCACTTGTATATGGCGCGTCGCAAAACCGAAAAGACCGTTGGTGATAATGACGACACGTTCTACATACCCAGCCTGTCGAGTAAATTAATTTCCTATAAGGGCTTGGTGATGCCAGACAACCTGCCGGTCTTTTATAAAGACCTGCACGATGAGGCGTTAACATCATCGTTGTGTGTATTTCACCAACGTTTTTCCACCAATACATTGCCCCAATGGCGGTTGGCGCAACCGTTCCGTTACCTGGCCCATAACGGTGAGATCAATACGGTTCAGGGTAACCGTAACTGGTCGGTGGCCAGGGGCCATAAATTCGAAACGGCATTAATACCGAACTTTGGCGAGGCATTACCACTGGTGTCATTAACGGGTTCGGACTCCAGTAGTCTGGATAACATGCTGGATGCCTTGCTGATGGGTGGTATGGATATTTTTCGTGCCATGAGCCTGTTGATTCCCCCGGCATGGCAAAATGTTGAAACCATGGACACGGATTTGCGTAGTTATTATGAATACAGTTCCATGCATATGGAGCCCTGGGACGGGCCGGCCGGTATTGTTCTTACTGATGGTCGCCGCGCATCCTGTGTCATGGATCGCAATGGCCTACGACCCGCACGCTATGTCATTACCAAAGACCGTCATATCACCCTGGCATCCGAGATCGGTGTCTACGATTACCGGCCCGAAGACGTTGTCACCAAGGGACGGCTGAAACCGGGTCAGATGATCGCCGCCGATACCGAGACCGGTGAATTGTTGCTTCCGGAAGATATCGAACAGTTGCTGCGACAACGCCAACCCTACAAGCAATGGATGAAACAGCATGCCAGGAAGCTGAAATCCTGTCTGGAAGAAGAGGAATCCTGTAGCGCCATGATGTCGTCAGAGCAATTACAGGTTTATCAGAAAATGTTTCAGGTCAGTTTTGAGGAACGTGACGAAGTCTTGCGTGTTTTGGCCGAAAATGGCCAGGAGGCTATCGGCTCCATGGGTGACGATACCCCGTTACCGGTTTTGTCGTTACGGGCGCGTTCCCTCTATGATTATTTCCGTCAACAATTCGCCCAGGTCACCAATCCGCCGATAGATCCTTTAAGGGAACAGATCGTGATGTCGCTCGAGACCTGTTTTGGTCGCGAGATGAACCTTTTTGAAGAAAGTCCGGAGCACGCCAGGCGGTTACTGGTGACTTCACCGGTGTTGTCGATCACTAAATTCAATCAATTATTAAGTATAAAAGACGAGCAGTATCGGTATGTCTATATTGACCTGAATTATGGTGCCGATACAGAATTGCGTGGGGCCATTGAGTCCGTCTGCAAGCAAGCCATCAATGCCGTTCGTGAAGGTAAAACCATTATTGTGTTGTCGGATCGTGAGATTGCAGAAGACAAGCTGCCTATTCACGCATTGTTGGCTACAGGCGCCGTTCATCATCGATTGATCCGTGAAGGTTTGCGTTGTGATGCCAATATTGTTGTTGAAACAGCAACGGCCAGAGACCCCCATCATTTTGCATGTTTAATCGGTTATGGTGCGACTGCCATCTTTCCCTACCTGGTGTTTGATTGCCTTTGTGATCTCATCCATACCGGCGAGATATCGGGGCAAAAGGCATCGAATACCCGCAAGAGTTACTGCCAGGGCATCCATAAAGGGCTTTACAAGATTATTTCCAAAATGGGTATTTCCACTATTGCCAGCTATCGTGGGGCGCAGTTATTCGAGGCTGTTGGCCTGAATTCCGTTGTTATCGATCTTTGCTTTAAAGGCACTACCTGTCGTATCGAAGGCAGTAATTTTGATGACCTTGCCGCAGACCAACAGTTGTTGGCCAATGAGGCATGGGATAGACGTAAACGTATTCAGCAGGGAGGTTTATTAAAGTTCATTCATGGCGGTGAATACCATGCCTACAACCCTGATGTTGTCACAACTTTGCACGATGCCGTACGGAGTGGTGATTATGAAAAATACAAAATTTATTCAGACCTGATAAACCAGCGACCGGTGACGGTACTGCGTGATTTAATCGGCTTGCGTGATAATATTGAGCCCATCCCGGTTGACGATGTTGAGGCGGAAACCGAAATACTGAAGCGGTTCGACAGCGCCGGCATGTCTTTGGGCGCCTTGTCGCCTGAAGCTCACGAAACACTGGCTGAAGCCATGAATCGCCTTGGCGGTCGTTCCAATTCCGGTGAGGGTGGAGAAGACCCGGCGCGTTATGGCACTATCAAGACTTCCAAGATCAAGCAAGTGGCCTCTGGTCGCTTTGGTGTCACCCCCGCCTATCTGGCCAGTGCCGAGGTACTGCAAATCAAGGTGGCCCAGGGCGCCAAGCCAGGTGAGGGTGGTCAATTACCAGGCGACAAGGTTAATGTAATGATAGCCAAGTTGCGTTTTGCCAACCCCGGTGTGGCATTAATTTCACCGCCGCCGCATCATGATATTTATTCTATTGAAGACCTGGCGCAACTGATCTTCGACCTGAAACAGGTTAATCCAAAAGCGCTGGTGTCGGTCAAGTTGGTGGCCGAAGCCGGTGTCGGCACGATTGCCGCGGGTGTAGCCAAGGCCTACGCTGATTTGATTACGATCGCCGGTTACGATGGCGGTACCGGCGCCAGTCCGTTAACGTCTGTCAAATACGCCGGCAGTCCGTGGGAGCTTGGCTTGACCGAGACGCATCAGGTATTAAGGGCGAATGATCTGCGTGACAAGGTACGCCTGCAGGCCGATGGTGGTTTCAAGACCGGTGTGGATGTCGTTAAGGGCGCCATCTTAGGCGCCGAAAGCTTTGGTTTTGGTACTGGCCCCATGATTGCCATGGGCTGCAAGTATTTACGCATTTGCCATCTTAATAACTGTGCTACTGGTGTGGCTACACAGGATGAAATCCTGCGTACACAACACTTCCGTGGTGAAGTGCAGATGGTGATGAATTATTTTCAGTTTATTGCCCGGGAAACGCGTGAGTTGATGGCCGGACTGGGGGTTCACAAGTTCACCGACCTTATCGGTCGAACCGACTTATTACAAATACTGGATGGCTATACGGACAAACAGCAGCGTCTTGACCTGCGGCCTATTGTTTCCGATGGTGGAGTAGACAAGGACAAGCCACAATATTGTGTTGAACCACACAATACGCCATTTGATAAGGCCGAGCTGGCAGAGCAAATGGTGGCCGATACCCTGGATACGATTGAGAATAAACAAGGTGGCGAATTCAGTTACCAGGTGAGAAATACCCACCGTTCTATTGGTGCCCGCCTGTCCGGGGAGATAGCGTTACGTTACGGTAATCTGGGAATGGAAGAAAGCCCCTTGGTGCTAAAATTATATGGTACTGCCGGCCAGAGTTTTGGTGTCTGGAATGCCGGTGGTCTGCATATGTATCTTTATGGCGATGCCAACGATTATGTCGGCAAAGGCATGGCAGGAGGCAAACTGGTGATCAGCCTGCCCGAAGGCAGTACCTTGAAAAGTAATGAAAACGTGATGATCGGTAATACCTGTTTGTATGGTGCTACCGGCGGCAAGTTATACGTCTCAGGTCAGGCAGGCGAGCGTTTTGCAGTTCGTAACTCCGGTGCCCATGCCGTGGTTGAAGGTGTAGGCGATCATGGCTGTGAATATATGACCGGGGGTGTGGTGACGGTGTTGGGCCCCACCGGCCTTAATTTTGGTGCCGGTATGACTGGTGGTCTCGCATTTGTCCTTGATATGGAAAACAGCTTTACCGACAGACATAACCACGAATTAATCGATATTCACCGCATTAATATCGAGCGCATGGAAGCCCATCGTAATTATTTACGCGACTGTATTGCTGAATTTACAAAGGAAACGGGCAGCACCTGGGGTCAGGAGATACTGGATAGTTTCGAGGATTATTGCGACAAATTCTGGTTGGTGAAACCCAAGGCCTC